>JAHDQI010000348.1 GCA_018433925.1 Phycisphaerae bacterium
CGGGGGCTGGGTGAGGAGTATGATATCGAGATTGTCGAGGCCCATCATCGGCAGAAGAAGGACGCTCCGAGCGGTTCGGCTCTGTCGCTGGCCGAATCGATCTGCGGAGCCACCGGCCGGGCGTATCCGGCCTGTCTTGTGCACGGCCGGGAGGGCAAAGAGACGCTTCGCGAAAAGGGCACGATCGGAATGCACGCCATCCGCGGCGGGGATATCGTCGGTCAGCACAGCGTGATTTACAGCACACAGGGAGAAACCGTCACGCTTTCGCATGTCGCTAACAGCCGGGATACCTTTGTGCGCGGGGCTTTGCGGGCTGCCCAGTGGGTATGCGGTCAATCGCCCGGCCTCTATTCCATGCGGGAGGTGCTCGGATTGAAGTAGACGGGCCTGGGCGGGGGGCAGGCAGGCGGGGACTGCGCGGAGCCGGACAAAATTGTATGAACCCGGGATCTCGATCCTCGGTATTATAAAGAGATTGAAATCCGATGCTTTCGATTGCTTCGGAAGGGTGACGGATAGAGCCGCGGTCGGCGGTTCTATCCCTTCCCTTGCTGATAAAAGAGTACCCAGGAACGGGAGAAAACGATATGGATCTGGCACATTATTTTAACACGGCCGAGGGGGTTGGGGTTCTGGCGACCAGCGACCAGCAGGGCTGGGTGGATATGGCTTTGTATGTCAAGCCGCACGTGATCGAGGACAATACCGTGGCGTTTGTGATGAAAGAGCGGCTCAGTCACAAGAACCTGAAAACCAATCTCCACGCGGCCTACCTGTTTATGGAGCAGGCGCCCGGCTACAAGGGAGTGCGTTTGTACCTGACGCTGCTGCGGGAGGAGACGAACCAGGCCCTGGTCGATTCCCTCCATAAACAACAGCCGATGATGTATCCGGATGCGGATGATTCGAGTAAATACGTGGTTTTTTTCCATGTGGACCGCATTCGGCCGCTGGTCGGTGATTTTCCGCCTGTGGAGGAGAAGGAATAAGCCGCTGCCGGCGAGCTCAATCCCGCCTGAACCGCATGCCTTTTGGGTCGTATGAGTAAGGGGATGCGGAGATCTTCAAGCCGAAAGGACTGATTTTCAATTTCATAGCGGGGTTGCTGCGATGACATTTTTTGAAGTGGAACAAATTGACGTGTTTCTCGATTCCCTCGAGCGGCATCTGGACCAGTGGTTATTCAGCCGCAGGGACATGCAGATGTTGCTGGCGGAATTGAAGCGGATAGAAAAAAAGCTCCAGACGGCGGGCGGTTCTGATCGCTGCTCTTCGAGTCTGCCTGCCTTTTGTGAACTCCTTGATGACCTGCGGCATCGAACGGCCGAGTGCCGAAACTGTATCCGTGAGCGGCTGTTGGCCTGAAACACCAATCTGCCGCGGAGGGCCAGCAGAGGCCGGATGGTTTTTGTCTGGACGACCGGACCGGTCCGGGATAGAATGCCCCCCGCAAACTCCCTTTATCCAGAGAATGGTTATGAAAATTGATACGCTTGTTCTTGGTGATTTCCAGACGAACTGTTTTGTGGTCCGGCCTGATGAGAAAAGCCGGGGGTGTCTGGTGATCGATCCGGGGCTGGACGCTGCGCCGCTGGTGCAGTTTCTGGAGGGCGGCCGCCTGAGTCCTCAAATGATTTTTTTGACGCATGGTCATGTGGATCATATTGCCGGGGTGGAATTGCTTCGGGAACACTGGCCCGATGTACAGGTTGCCGTGCACGAGGGAGACGCGGGAATGCTGGGCGATCCGATGAAAAACCTGTCGATGATGGCCGGCAGCATGGTCCAGGCCCGGCCGGCGGAGATTTGTTATGACCGCGAACAGACGCTGGATCTGGCGGGGATGCGTTTTGATCTGCTGCATACGCCGGGGCATTCTCCCGGAGGCAGTTGCCTGTACGCAGAGACGGAGGGGCTGGCGTTTGTGGGCGATACGCTGTTTGCCGGGTCCATTGGGCGATCGGATTTTGAGGGGGGCAATCATCGGCAGTTGCTCGACAGTATTGCCTCCAAGCTGCTGACGCTTCCGGAGGAGACGAAGATTTATCCCGGCCACGGGCCGGCCACGACGATTGGCAATGAGAAGCGGGGCAATCCGTTTTTTTCAGGGGGCAGTACCTTCTAACGAAGCGCAACAGAAAAGCCGCACGGAAACCGGCGCGGCTTTTCGTTTTCTCCCCTAAGTATTTTTTCGTGAAAAAAAAGCAGGAATCCTTTGTTCAGATTCCCGCCTGACTGGCTGTGTTCATCACTCTCCGCCAAAACCAGTTCTTTTTACTATACCAAAACAAACCGGTGGCCTGAACCCTCTTTTTTTTCGGTCGGCCGATAAAAAGAAGATTTTTTAGACGAAAATAACAAATTTATCGATTATACAGTCTGTAGTGATTAGGGAAGACAGGAAAGATGAGAAAGATGGTGCCCTGGCGGCCGGTCCGCACCGAAAAAAGGCGGTGCGGACCGGAAACCCATCAGGGCAGGATCAGGTCCGGACGGGGGGAGGAGGTTTTGCTCCAGTTGATCAATCCAAGATCTTCGAGCTTGACTTTTTCGACGTGACCTCCGACGAATCCTACGTTGACTGCCATGCCGTGACGGTCCACCATATATCGTTTGAGGAAATGACTCGGGTTATGAGGGACTCCGAGCCCGCCTGTTGAATCGTGCGGATCCTTCAGATGTGGTTTATTCGCAGAGAGGCGAAGCGGGATTTCGCGATCGGGCATGGGCCAGACGTCCATTCGAAAGGCATCGGCCAGCAGTCCGGCATCGGCCCGTGCTACGTTATATCGTTCAAAATATCGCCCGTTTGTGACGCCCATGCCGCCGCCCCATTTTTCATACCAGGTTTTTCCGCTTGAATCGGGGATATCGGACAACAACCAGCAATTAATGCCGTAGCTGCCGACGCCGTCGGCGAAATTCCAGGTGGTGTTCCAGGTTCCGTCCTCGTGTTCTGTCTGGATTTTTGTGCTGGGACAGATGCTGATCTGCATGACTCCGGAGTTGTCGAGCGTGGGGTTTTCCTGGAAATAGCGGTCGTCGAGAAAGGGGGCGATCTGCCGAAACCAGTAGCCGGTTCCGTAGGCAAGGGAAAACATCCGGCCGTCATTTTCCTGGCTGTAAACGCTGAAGGCCAAGGCCATTTGTTTGAGATTGCTTCTGCAGGTGATGTTTTTAGCTGTTTCTTTGGCCATTCGCAGGGACGGTACAATCACCGCCAGCAGCAGGGCGATAATCGCGATAACCACCAGCAATTCGATGAGAGTAAATGCCTTTTGATCGTGCCGTTTCATGCTCCGGTACCTCATTTGAAAACTCGTTTTTCGATTTGTTCTTCTGTGCCGGGGCCCGGCCATTGCCCGACCCCGGAACAGAAGGTTCGCACTTATTCGATCTATTCAAACCCGTTAATACGGGACGGCCTCCGTCAGGCGGATATCCTCCAGCCAATCGGCGGCCAACGCTGCCAGATCCGCCAAATCCACGATACAGTTGTGATCCAGGTCGGCGGGGTTGTATCCGCTCTGCAGCATTTGCTGAGCGGCACAGGCATTGGCGGCCACGCGGACGGTCAGGGTATCGGAATCAGACTGGACTCCCTGGGATCCGTTTGTATCGGCGGCCGCCAGCTCAATCACATAGTCTCCGGCGGTATCGGCGGTAAAGGAAGCGGTCGGATTCAGCGGATCGCTCGATGTTTTGGTAA
>JAHDQI010000194.1 GCA_018433925.1 Phycisphaerae bacterium
GCAAAATGCCAGATCAGGCCTCCCCCGGCCGCAACGGCAACAAGCAAAACCAGTTGAATAAATCGTTTCATCAGATCTCCCGATCAAATCAAGTCCTTTTTCATATCGGTCAGAAGTCTGCGAACTGTCCAAAGATTCCCTCTTTGGGGAAGGAGGGAATTCCCGTCAATACTCAACCCAAAAAAGATCAGGGATTCCCGGTTTATTATTTCCTTGAAGCAGGGCTTCGGCGGACGTTCTTGTTGGGTTTTTTATGATTCGATGCCGCATTGCCTTCAAGAATCTTCATCGCCTTGGCAACATCGGCCACCTTCAAAACGCCGGTTGTCCGGCCGCCGCGCGCCCCGGCCGTGCAGTACGCATACGAAATATTGATATGAGCATCGGCCAGCTTGCCCGTCACCGTCGCCAGCGCCCCGGCATGATTCGGAAGCGTCACGCACAGCACCTCCGTTTCGCTGAATTGCAGATTCAGCCGCTTGAGAACTCCGCGAACCTTCTCTTTGCCCGATCCCACCAGACGCATCACACCGTGCTCAAACGAATCGGTCATCGTCAGGGCCACAATATTGATCTTCGCCTCCGCCAGCTCTCTGAGAATCTGAGCCAGCACCCCGGGTTTGTTGACCATAAAAATGGAGAATTGCGTTTCCAGGTACACGGTTGCCCCTTTCATCAAAAAAACGTTCCCCGGCAGCCGACACCGCGGCCGGACTGCCTCTTTATTCTTCCGCCTTCATCGCATCCACGGCGGAATCCAGCGTCGGAGAAAACTCAAATATCCGGTCCAGATGCGTAATCCGAAATACCCGCGTCAGTTGCGGATCAATCCCGCAGATCCGGATCAACCCCCCGTATTCTTTCATGCGCCGCCACACATCCACCAGCAGCCCGAGCATCATGGACGAAAGAAACCGCACCTGACCAAAATCAATGATTACCTTGTGCGGCCGCTGCTGTCCAATCACCTCACGCAGGGTCTGGGCGATTGGATCAATCCCTGAGGTGCTGATGGCGGCCGCCTCGAGCGTCACCACGGTAATGTCATCGCGCATCGAAATATTCACTGGCGTCTTCTCGTCCATCCTCGGCGGCCTTTCTTTCTCGATCTGTTTTGTCTCTATTGTAGCAGAAGAGACCCTTGTTGTCAATCGGTTTGACCGCCGCCGCCGGCTTTCCAGCAGGCCGCCAGATGCCCGTTTTCCTTCTCTTCAAGCCGTTGAACCTCACGGCCGCAGCGCTCTTCGGCCAGCGGACAGCGAGGGTGAAACGGGCAGCCGGAAGGGGGGTTCGATGGGCTGGGAACCTCCCCGCCGAGCACAATGCGTTTTCGCTTGCCCGACGGGTCCGGCTGCGGAATCGCGCTCATCAGCGCCTGCGTATAAGGATGCAGAGGCCGCGAAAACAAACGGTCCCGGTCGGCGTACTCCACGATCCGCCCCAGGTACATCACCGCCACCTGCCGGCTGATATGACGAACCACGGCCAGATCATGCGCGATAAACAGGTACGTCAGCCCAAGCTTCTCCTGCAGGTCCATCAGCAGATTGATAATCTGCGACTGAATCGAAACATCCAGCGCGCTGACCGGCTCATCGCAAACGATAAATTTCGGACCCAGGGCCAGCGCACGTGCAATCCCGATGCGCTGACGCTGCCCCCCCGAAAACTCATGCGGATAGCGGTCCAGATAACGGCGCGAAAGCCCGACCTGCTCCAGCAGGTCGGCCGTGCGTTGTTTCCGCTCCCGCCCGCGGGCAATCCCGTGAACCTTCAGCGGTTCACCGACGATCGCCTCGATGCTCATCCGCGGATTCAGCGACCCGTACGGATCCTGAAACATGATCTGCATCTGTCGGCGCAGCGGCTTGAGCTGGCTGTCGGCAAGGGAAAGCACATCCTGCCCTTCAAACAGAAAACGCCCCTCCGTGGCGGCAATCAGCCGCAGCAGGGTCCGGCCCACCGTGGTTTTGCCGCAGCCGCTTTCGCCTACAAGGCCCAGCGTCGTGCCTTTCTCAATGGCAAAGCTCACGCCGTCAACGGCCTTGACATGACCGACCGTCCGGCTCAAAAAGCCCGCCCGAATCGGAAACCACGTCTTCAGGTCCTGCACATCAATTAGGGGATGTCCGTTTGTCTCTGTCATAATCGACTGTCAATCTCCATAACCGGGTGCGTGCCAGCAGGCCACCTCGTGTCCCGGTTCAATGTCCCGCAGTTTCGGCTCAACCGTTCGACAGCGAAGGTCTTTGCGTCCGACAGGGCAGCGCGGATGAAATTTGCACCCGGCCGGAAACTCCACCGGGTTGGGAACCGTCCCGCCGATAACCGCCAGCCGTTCACGCTGCTCGTTCATCCGCGGCAGCGACCGCAGCAGACCCTGCGTATACGGATGCAGCGGATGGGCGAACAAATCCCCCACCGGGGCCGATTCGACGATTTTCGAAGCGTACATCACCGCCACCTCGTCGGCGTTCTCGGCCACCACGCCCAGGTCATGCGTAATCAGAAGAATGCTCATCTGCTGGGCCTGCTGGAGCGCGCGCAGCAGATCCAGGATCTGCGCCTGAATCGTCACATCCAGCGCCGTCGTCGGCTCATCGGCGATCAGCAGCTTGGGCGCACATGACAGGGCCATTGCGATCATCACCCGCTGTCGCATCCCGCCGCTCATCTGGTGAGGATACTCCCCCACGCGCTGCTGCGGATCGGCGATCCCCACTTGTTTAAGCATCTCCACGGCCAGTTCCCGGGCCTGCCGGGCCGGTTTTTTCTGGTGCAGCCGGATCACTTCGACAATCTGGTTGCCGACGGTAAAAACCGGGTTCAGACTGGTCATCGGTTCCTGGAAAATCATCGCAATATCATTGCCGCGGAGGGTCCGCATCTGCGATTCCGGCAGGCGCAGCAGCGGCTTGCCTTCGAACACAATCTCCCCGCCGATGATTTTGCCCGGCGGATCGGGAATCAACCGCATAATCGACAGCGCCGTGACGCTTTTGCCGCAGCCGCTCTCGCCCACCAGCGCCAGTGTTTTGGCCTGGGGGATGGCAAAGCTGACATTCTGCACCGCCGGGGCCGGGCCCTGCTCAGTCCAAAAACAGGTCGAAAGATTTTGCACGGATAATAACGCTTCGTTCATCGCCTCAGTCCACTCGCAGTTTCGGATCCAGGCAGTCGCGCAGGGCGTCGCCAAACAGGTTCAGCGCCAGCGACAGGAAAAAAATCGCCACCGTCGCGGCCGTCATTTCCCACCACACATCGCGGGCCAGCTCCGCGCGGGCCGAATCAATCATCGCTCCCCAACTGGGCTTGTCCGTCTCCCCCAGTCCCAGAAACGCCAGAATCACCTCGGCGTGGATAAAGGAAACAAACCGAAGCGACAGGTTAATGATGATGATATGAAAGACGTTCGGAAGCAGATGAGAAAAAATAATCCGCCCGTCCGAACAGCCCACCGCGCGCGCCGACAGCACATATTCGCTTTCCTTCCGCTTGATGATCTCCCCGCGGATCAGTCGGCAGATGCCCACCCAGCTCGTCAGGCCCATCGCCAGGTAAACCGCCGTAATCCCCCGGATTTCCAGCCCGAACGGCTTCCAGATCCGCAGCACCACCGCAAAGGCCATCAGCAGCAGAATATAAGGAATCGTGCTCAGCGTCGAGATCATCCAGATGACAATCTCGTCGATCCACCCGCGAAAATACCCGGCAATCGCCCCCAGCGGTACGCCGATCGCCAAGCTGATCAGCGAGGCGAACAGTGCCACCGTGATGGACGTCTTGGCCCCGTACAGGGTCCGGCGAAACGTCGAACGGCCCAGGAAATCCGTCCCGAACAGCGTCCATCGCCTCTGGGCCGGTCCCTCCTCCGGCGCCCATTCGTAGGCGGCCAGCGGTTTTTGATACGAAGGCCCCACAATCTCGTTCCACTGGGTAAAGGGCACCTTCCACCCCGTGCTTTCGGCGATAAATTCAAACGCCGCCAGCCCGCCGTAAAAAACAATCACCCAGAAGCAGACCATCGCCAGACGGCGCCGGCGCAGACGGCGGATGCCGTCGGACCAGAGCGAACGGCCGGGTCGCGTCGAATCGTCCGAATCCAGGATAATGGCGTCGTTCTCAGTCAAATTGAATCCTCGGATCGGCCCAGGCGTAGCAGATATCCGTCAGCAGCGTAAACAGGTAAATCAGCAGGCCCGAAATAAACGTCATTGCGTTAATAATATAAAAGTCACGCGAGGCCACCGCCTCGATCATCAGCGAGCCGAGCCCCGGAATCCCGAAAAAACGCTCCAGCAGCAGCGAACCGAGGAACAGGTAGGGGATCGACAGAACCACGCTGGTGATAATCGGGATCATCGCGTTTTTCAGCACGTGCTTGAACAGAACCTTCGAGGTCGAAAGCCCCTTGGCGAAGGCCGTCCGCACATAATCGCTGCGCATCTCATCGAGCATGACCGTACGATAAAAGCGAAGATTGGCCCCCAGCCCCGACACAATCCCGATCAGAATCGGCAGGGCTAAGCTGTAGGTCATCGACTCCTCCGGCATATACAGAATCGGAAACGTCCCCCATTTGTACGCGAAAAAGTACTGCCCGAAGATAATAAAGCTCAGGTACGGAATGCTCATTCCCGCCACGCACAGAACAACAATCGCCATGTCGGTCCGGGACCCCCGCACAAACGCCACAAACAGAGACAGCGAGATAGAGATCGCCAGCGTCCCGATGAACATCGGAACCGTCAGCGACAGCGAGGGCCCCACCCCCCGCAAAATCTTGTCGCTGATCTTCTCCCGGTCCAGCGCCCGTCCGAAGTCAAACGTCAGGGCATTCTTAAAATGATTGATAAACTGGCTGTCCCACGACAAAAACAGCGGCTTGTCCAGCCCCAGTTCATGCTCGATCTCCGCGATGGTCTCCGGGTCGGCGTTCTTGCCCGCGATCTGCTGGGAAATATCCCCGCCCACCAGCACGTGCAGCAGAAACGTCAGCAGCAGCACCCCGATGAGAATCGGTATCGTATACACCAGTCTGCGAAGAATATAAACGATCATGGCTTTTTCTTTTTCAGTTCGTTCAGCCGGTCTTTATACGCGTTTCGCTCCTCTGTGTCAATCCTCCAGTACTTGGCGGTATTATAAGAAAACACATTCGGCTTGTAATTCTTAAACCAGCTTTGCCGAAAAACCGTCGAGACCCGGTGATTGATAAACACCGCCGTGTACTCATCCAGAACCATCCGCTGCATCGTCCGGAACAGCTCCGTCCGCTCAGGCCCAGGAAACGCCACTTCCGCCTCCGTCAGCAGGGCGTCATAGTCCGGGTTCGAATAGAAAAAATGGTTCCCGCCGAAACCGAGATACTTGGTCCCGAACAATTCGAGCGAGCCGAGGGCATCCGGTATATTGCCGCCGACCCCGCTGAAAAACATCTGATGCTTGCCCTTGTTGATCGTATCCAGGTACGTCGGCCAGTCCATGTATTCGACCTTCAGCGTCAGCCCGATGTCTTCAAAATATTTCTGCAGAAACTGTCCCAACTGGCGGTCGATGACCCCGGTTCCGGGATTGGCCAGCGTCAGGGACGGCAGGGGGCCTCCGTGCAGAGTTTCGGCCTCCCGGACCAGGGCCCTTGCCTCGGCCGGGTCATACCGGGAGTATCCCTGGTTGACAATATCCGGATCGTATTCCGGCAATTGCGGATAGATAAACCCGTGCGCCACATGGTGAACGCCGTGAAAAAACAGGTCGATCATTGCCTGCCGGTCAATCCCCCGGCTGATCGCCATCCGCAGCGGCTTGTTGACCCCCAGCACCGGATCCTGCATATTGAAGCCCAGCCAGAAGATGGAAGGGTCCTCATAAATAATCAACTCAATGCCGCGATCGCTCATCTCCTGCGTAGCGGTCATCGTGGATACATCCACCGCCTCGTTGAAGTTGTCCTTAAAAGTCTGCATCCATTCCAGACGCCCCCGCTTAAACATCAGCCAGGCCGGCTGAAATTCCTCGATGACCCGGTAGACCAGGCGGTCCACAAACGGAATCGCCTTGCCCGCGTCATCCAGCAGGCCCGCCTCGGCATCGCCGGGCGCTCCTTCGGAGGGATACACGCCGCCCCGCCAGTTTTCATTGCGGACCAGTTCTATATAAAACCCCCGCTGCCAGGTCTTCAGTTTGTACGGCCCCGTGCCCACCGGGTGATACGAGATATCCTCCTTGTAATACTCCACCGCCTCCTGCGCGACCGGGGCCAGCGGCGCCAGCGTCAGGTTCATCGTCAGTTGCGGCCAGGGCTTGGTCAGTTGAATCTGCAGCGTATAATCATCCAGTGCACGGAGCCCTTCGACCTCTTGGCTGGTATCCACATCCAGCTCATGCGGGAACGATTTGGTGTACTCCCGAAAATCATCCAGACCCACGATACGCCCGTCCAGTCCCGACCAGTTCTGACTGCGGTATTTGACGTTGGCGATCCGCTTGAGGGCATACACAAAATCCGCCGCCTTCAGTTCACGCCCTTTACCGTTCGGAAAACAAGGATCATCCTGGAAAAAGATGCCTGGCCGGATTCGGATGGTATACGTCAGATAATCGTCGCTGATTTCCGGAAAATCGGCCGCCGTCAGCGGCTGCATCTCAAAGGGCCGCACCAGGTACTTGAACTCATACAGGGGTTCATAAATCTGCGATGCTACCCCGATGGAATAGGCGTCGCTCAGGTTGCCCGCGTCCAGGGTTTGCAGCTTCGTAAACAGCGGACGGCGCCAGACATTCTGACTGGCCTCGTCATCCGGATCGGCCTTTCGGCACCCGCTGCCCGGCAGCAGAACCGCCAGCACACCGAGGGCCAGCAATTTAAGAATGCTCTTGTTCATCTGTATTGGTTCCAGTAGCGACGCCGTTTTTCCGTATCAATCGTATAATATTTCACAAAGCCCGCACCCATGCAATCGGCTTTATAGGCGTTCGGCTTGAAATTTCCCACCCAGTCATGATACAGGATATACCCGATGCGATGATAAACAAAAACCACCGGCATATCCTCCATCACAATCCGCTCGGCCTGCCGGTACAGGGCCGTGCGCTCCGCACCCGGCGGCATCACACTGACCTGCTCGTAAATCCGGTCAAATTCCGCGCTGGAATAGTTCGTGCTGTTGGGCCACGAGGCGTTCTGGCTGTAAAAAACCTGCAAAAAACTTTCCGTATCCGGATAGTCGGCCATCCACCCCGTGCCCCCGATCAACTGGAGCTGGTTTTTCCGCATCTTCTCCAGAAAAGTCGGCCAGTCAAACAGATCAATCTCCACATCCAGCCCCAGTTCCTGGAGATTTCGCTGGTGAAACTGGGCAAGCTGTCGATACGTCGTATCCGTTCCCCCCACGGCGATACGCAGCCGCGGAATCGGCCCGCCGTGGATCGCTTCGGCCTCTCGTAAATACGCGCGGGCCTGGTTCAGATCGAAAAACGAATACGAATGCTCGGCCACATTCGGATCGTAGGCCGCCATCGCCGGTGAGATGAACCCGTGCGCCACAATCCCCCGCCCGTTCTGCAGCAGTTCGATGAATTTTTCTCGGTCCGTAGCGTAATTAATCGCCATCCGTAGCGGTTTATTGGGGCCGAGAACCGGATCGGTCATATTAAAACCCAGGTAAAAAACGTCCGGCTCAATGTACGTCTGCAGCCGAATCCCGCGCCTCTGCATCTCCTCGGTCAGTGACTTTCCAAACGAGACGGCCTGCCCGTAATTGTCCTTCGGAATGGTATTGATGTCAATCCGCCCCCGCATAAACAGCAGCCACCGCGGCTGATCCTCCTCCACACTCCGCCAGAGAATCCGGTCAATCCTCGGCACCCGCCGTCCCGCGTCCGCCAGGAGCCCGTTCTCGATATCCTCCGCCGTCCCCTCCGACGGATAAAAATCCTCCCGGTAGCGGGGATTGCGAACCGCATCAATATAATTGCCCTTGACCCATCGCTTCAGCATGTAAGGACCGGTCCCGACGGCATGATTGCGGATCTCATCCTGATAAAACTCAACCGCCTCCCGCGCCATCGGCGCGCTGGGAATATGCGCCAGCCAGTACACAAGCTGCGGCCACGGACGCGTCAGCTTGATCTGCAGTGTAAACGCGTCCGGCGCCGCCAGCCCCTCCACCGGATACGAGTAATCGATCTCCCACTCCTTCACGAACCCCCGGCCTTCGACCGCAACCCCCCTCGTATACTCCCGAAACTCATTCAGGCCCGCGATGCGCCCGTCAAAGATCCACCAGTTTTTGCTGACGGCCTTGATATTCGCGATTCGCTTGATTGTATACACAAAATCATGCGCCGTCAGTTGTCTGCCCCGGCCCTCCGGAAAACACGGATCATCATGAAAATAAACATCCCGGCGGATCGGGATCCGATACGTGCAGCCGTCCTCCGAAATCTCCGGCATCGCCGCCGCCAGCAGCGGAGCCATCTCATACGGCCGCTTTAGATAGTGATAGTAATACAGCGTTTCAAAAAATTCCCGCGATACCTCGTCTGTCGGCACATCCCCGATCTGCATCGGGTCCATCGTCTGAATCTTCGCGCGGCTGCGCTGCTGAAGCAAAATCTCCTCGCCCTCCGGCACATCCCGCTTCCGGCATCCGGACCCCACAATAAACAGGACGGCCGCCAGAGATACCCCCATCAGACTAACAAACTCAAACCGACGTTTCCTCGAAAGCATGGCCGGCCTGATTAATTTCACGATAGATCGACTCCTGTTCGGCGATTCGGAATTCCATTCCACTCGGCAGGACCGCAGCGCAAACGCCTCTTACCCCGCGGCCGGGCCGCTTTCGGGCTTCGGACACGCAGGCAGCGTCGGCGGCCCCGCGGTGGCCCCTCCGGCCGGGTCCCGGCTGTACTCAAATCCCAACTGGCTCCGCAGCGTTCCACGCCGGCTTTCCGTACCAAACAGCTCCTCAAATACCGGCCGCAAATCTTCACCCCGCTCAATGATTCGCTTCATCCCCGCCGCCGGAATCTCCAGTTTCGGCAGGATCCGTTCCTCCGTCTCCACCAGCACGGTAATCATCTGAAAAACCGATTCTTCCGAAAGCGTTTTCTCCCCCTCCGGACGCTCTTTTTCCTGCATCAATCGCTGCATCACCATCGCCAGCAATTCCGCGAAAGAACGGGCCGTCTCGGCCTTCTCCGCCGGCAATCGCTGCGCCTTGTATTTCTCCGCCAAAGCGTTCAGGATCCGCCCGTCCAGCCATTCATGCCGCACCGAACAGGTCCGATACGCCTCCATACGCCGACCGGCCAGCTTCCCAAGCAGATCCGCTGCCCGGTCATCCGCCCACGCCGCTGCGAAATCAGCCACCTGCGACAAAATCTCCGGCTGTTTTTCTTTCGCGATGACAATCTGCAATTTCTCATAAATCTGGGCGGCCGCCTCAGGATTCGTGGTCACCTCCGAATTCAATTGCTCGGCAATCGACGGACGCGTCAGCGATTTGACCGACCAGAAACGGATCACCGCGTCCGGGTCCTCGATCCGATCCAGGCCGAATTCGACCAGCAGCAGACTGCGAAGCTCCGCGACCAAAATAATCAGGTTTCGACGCACCATCAGCCGGCGTTCTGCATCTTCAATCCGCCCAATCGCCTCGAACGCCGAAGTCCGCAAGTGCTCTCGAAGCTGCGTCAGATACGTGCTCGCATACAGACTCAAATCCTTGGTCCCTTTCTGCACCAGAAGCTGCCGGCGCGTCCGGGTAATCTCCTCCGAGGTCTTGCTCAAAAACATGTCATTCAGTGCGGCCAGGATAAATTTATCAATCTCGGCCTTGTCCGCCTCGCTCAGCGGAGTCGAGGCCGATTCCGTGCGCTGACGGACCCGTTCAATCCCTTCTACCGATACCACGCTGAACACGGAACTGGAGAAAAAAACCAGAAAAAGAAAATAGGAGACCCATTTCATCGGATAATACCCTTGAATTCAACTCTATTTTTGTCCACAATCTACGAGCAAGTGAAAGAAGCATACCCCCTCGCCCAAATCCTGTCAAGGACAATGCCTTCCCGAATTGACCTTTCCCCGGCCGGATACGCACAAATCACGTCCGATAATCTCACACAAACCATCCAATCACGATTTTCCGCCCCAAAATATACAAAAACCGCCTCAGGTGTCCGGATTTCTATCCGACATAGTACCGTAGCGGCTTTCAATGCAAACAGATGAACGAATAAATGGCCGGTCAGTATTGTATATAGATCGATTCCAAAAAATATCATTGAAAGAAGGTCAAAGCCCAAATACTCTATATATTTTATGTCAAATGGACGGGCTTAAAGGATGAAGAAAACCGGATTTTATTATCTCCTGAGTGGGATGACAGCCCTTTGTATATTGGGTTTTGTCCTTGTGGGCAATGCCCGCAGCCAGTCCGACTCCGCCGATCCCAACCGTCCCGCCTCCGATGCCGCACCCGCGCCCGATCCGGAAAAAGACCCCAACGCACCGGCCCCGGCCGAGGAGTCATCGCCTATAGATGAAGATTATTCCGACCCGATTCTGGAGGAAAATGACTCCCGCATTTATGAGTTCTTCAACGCCTGCGATCAGCTTTTCTCAACCTATGTCACCGAAAAGGGGATGGTACAATACGCCGCCCTCCGAAGAAGTCGTCTCGAACTCCTGCCGCTCATGCGCCTGCTCAAAGAGATCAGCCCACTCCACCTGATGGCCCTCGAACAGGAGGCCAAAACCGCCTTCTGGATCAACGTCTACAATGTCTGCGTCCTGCAATTAATCGTGGACAACTATCCAATCCAGCCCAAGTGGTACATGATCCGCTACCCCAACGACAGCATCATGCAGCTTTCCAACCCCTGGACCAAACACTATTTCTGGGTGCAGGGCCTTCAATACAATCTGCAGGAAATCGAACAGGAGTTTCTCCTCCATCGAACGCGCGACCCCAGGATCTGTTTCGTCCTCTCTTACGCCAGTCTCGGCGGCGGACGTCAGCGGCCCGAGGCCTACCGGCCCGCGGCTCTCGACCGACAGCTTGACCAGCAGGTCCTTGCCTACCTCAACAGCCCCTTCGGCTGCGTCATCGACCGCGATAACAAAACCATTCACCTCTCCGTGATCTTTCAGACCCGGCGAAACACCTTTCTCCAGTCCGACTACGCCAAAATCCGCAAATTCAGGCAGTATTCCGACCTCCAGAGAACCTGGCTCAATTTCCTCGACAGATACCTGACGCGGGAAGAAATGGAGTTTATCGAAAACAATACCTGCTCCTTCAAAATGATTAACTTCGACTGGCACCTCGACGAAACCTTCTAAAGGAAGCCGGCTCGCCCTTACAGGGAGCGCATCGGCTGAATCAAAAACCCCGTATACAGCGCCAGAATCATCAGGTAATCCAGGTCCATTAAGCTGTAGTGCGCATGCTCGGTGGAGTTCTCAAGATAAAAAACCCCGAAGCAGTCTTTCTGATACATCACCGGGGCGATAATCACCGAACGAATGCCCCGGTTGATGATCTGGCGGGGCAGTTGATGAATCAAAAGATATTTGTGCTTCTCAAGCGCCTCCTCCAGGCTGCTCGGCACCGCCAGGTCCAGCCGTTTCACCGATTCGCTGGTCACCTTGCGCCCGCCTTCCGTATCCATCGGACCCCCGGACTCCTTCCGAAGCGAGATCCACACATGGTGCCCGTTAAACTGACGCAGCAAAATCTCCTCCAGCGCCTTATACAACCCCGAAAGCGTACGTTCGCTCCGAAGTTGATCCATCGCAAGGGCCAGATGCTTGATCCGCTTGGCCGGAAAGCGAATCGGCGGGGCGTCCCCGGCATCCGGATTGCGCTCCACCGTATGCAGTTCCTTGCGGATTTGAGCCCCCACAAGCGTCTCCTGCTTGTCAATCTCCGAAAGGTGGTTCTGGTCTTCATCCTGGTCCAGGCTGACACGGATCTGAAAGTCGGCAACCTGGATAATGTCCCCGTTTTTCAGCTCCGATTTATGAACCGCCGTGTTGTTCAGAAAGGTCTTGTTGGCCGACCCCAGATCCTCCAGGATCCAGCTTCCGTCTTTGGTGGTATAAAAAACCGCGTGCTGCCGGCTTACCGCCGGATCCGGCAAAAAAACCTGGCTGCCCTTTTGCCGCCCCACATAAATTGGTCCGCGGTCAAACTTAAGCTCATTGACACTGCTTCCGCTGAGACTGATAAATAACCGCATGGCCGAAAACTCCCTGTCAAAAAACCGTTCGCCCCCTGATTATAAGGACTCCCCCGGCCCCCGTCAATGGCGTTTTCAGCCCGTTTTCACTTTTTTAAGAGGAATGCCCATGAAACGAAACGGGATCATTTTTGGTGCAATCGGTGTTCTGCTTACAATCGGCTTGGTTCTGCTTCAGAATGCCCGAAAAGAAGGCAATGAAGTGAGGGAATCTCATCCTTCTGCCGTGCAAAATGAAATTCCGATTGACATCGCCGAAAAAGAATCCGCAGCAGACCAAAAAGAGGAACTTGCGCTTGTTCACAACGGCAGTATAGAGGATTTGCCGGGCGGTTCACCCGCAACAGAATCTATCCTTCCTCGGACGGATGAATATAGCCGCACAGCGGAGATCATCAAACAGAATCTTCAGATTGTTGAAAATAATCCGGAAAGCCCGGAGGCAATGAAGGCACTTAAAGTCCTCCGGACAATTTCTCCGGAAGACATGGAGCGATATTTTAAGGAAAACAAGGTCGGTTTTCCTGAACAAACTGCTGTTAAACGATCCAAATCTTTTCGGAGGAGATAAATAGTTTTACGAGTTTGAGATTCTCTTCCTTAGAATAAGAACCCCACAACTCATAAACAACAGACTAATCGGTTCGGGAATAAGATATAATGTATAAGTTGCCTCAGTTACCTGAATTACAGGCCAGGTTTCAACAACAGTAGAAAGAGTTTGACCCTGGGCAAAAATAAAATCGATACTGCCTAACGTATCTCCGCTGTATCCTGGATAAGGTTCGTCCCATATACCTGGAAGATATAGTCCAATCATTTCCTGCGAATCTAGAACAACAGAAAACATTGTACTCTCTTTTGGAAAGGAAACCCATCTTCCCATATGAACATGGTTATCAAAAGGAGTGATTATAATTTCACTATTATCCAAGGGGCCATACTCTCCCTCAAAATACCCTATGCCGGGCGTGAAATAGCCAGAGATTGAAATGATGAGCCTCGAGATAACCTGGGAGCTATCTACAATCTCAGAAAAATCATAGTGCAATGTAGTAGAGTAAAATGCCTGTAGTGTTTGGCCCCCAAGTTCCTCAACTACCAAGGTGTGTGCCTCATATCCGCCGCAAACGAAACCACTTATGGCTACAAACAACAAAAAAAATACATAATAACACTTGAACATTTCTTTTCTCCTTTAATTCTCAGCTAATAAGACGAATCGCCCCATAGAATAGCGTTTTTCACGGCCGTCGCCGACGCAAAAACAGCCCGCCCAGATAATTAAAGGCTACGGGTACTGTTTTTGATATCTTTCTTTTCTCATTTTCTTCTCCGCCCAATTTTTATCTTTTAAAACCCACCTTTCCCCTTCGTACTCCTTATCCCTCTGAGATCTTAATGGTAAAAATTTCGTTTCAAAGAACATCTCACCGCGCAAACAATCTCCGCAAATTGAGTAAAGGATGGCAATTTCCCTTCTTGCCCTGTCCC
>JAHDQI010000236.1 GCA_018433925.1 Phycisphaerae bacterium
GATCGTCCTGGGTTTCTGTTCGTATAAACACAGTACCCGCCAAAATAATCCACGCCGCGGCCGTACATACATAAATAAATGTAATTGCAAAAACTCGCCTGCCCATAAGAAGTCCCCTGATTTGTTATCTTCTCTACATTGATTTTCCCTGTCGCCCTTAATCCTGCATGGTTTTGACGGCGGCGATGCGGTTGGCGTAGTGGGCCTTCTTGCGAATGCCCCAGATCACATTGGTAATCGGCAGCCGGTCCAGTTCCGGAAAATAGAACGTAATAATCCCCACGTTCCACCACCGCAGGATCACATCGTCGGTGTCAATCTGCAGCCGCAGGTCCTCGCGGTCCACCGAGTCGTTCGATTCGCTCAGCCCGTGCTGCAGCTCCAGCCGGTTGGGCACAAACACCCAGTAATAAAACAAGCTCCGCAGCCAGATAATCCGCAGGAAGACCGACCAGATATACGCCAGCAGCAGATACCCCATCGGCTCGATCTTGATGCCCAGGTGCCGAAACCCCCGGAAGAAGTTCAAAAACGTCTGCGGCCCGTGCAGCAGCAGAATCAGCAGCAGAATGCAGAAGCCCCCGACCAGCAGCCCCAGCGTCACCGGCTTGAGCTTGAAGATCACCACCACCGCGTTCAGCGCCCCGAACAAAATCACCACGCCGCCAAGCACCGCGTGCAGCGTCATATTCATCTGCGTATCCCTGAAGAGCCAGCTCAGCGCCAGGCCGATCCCCCCGACCGCCGCCATCAGCGCCATCGTCGGGGCAAACAGAATCGGCCAGCCCCAGTCATACCCCACCAGCCAGATCTTCAGATTCTCATCCTGCCGGACCTGGTTTTCCCGCTCAAACCGCGTCATCGCGCTGCGGGTCATCCGAAAAATCAGCATCAGCACCGCCGCGGCCGCCGTCAGCACCAGCACACAGTAAAACGCGATCATCCGGTTGGAAAACGGCGAAAACTGATCCGCCGCCGCGTCCTCGATCAGCCCCCGAATCAGCACATAATACAGATACAGCAGCAGCACAAAAAAATCCGTAAACAGCAGCGCCGTCTTCAGCTTGTACTTTCGCGGCGGCAGCACATGGTTCGGCCTGCCCGCCGACGGCGGCGCCGGCGGCAAAACCGTCTCCTCACGCCGCAAGCTCTCGCCGGTCGGCGAGACGGCCGGCCCTTCGTTTTCCGCGGCCCCTTCGGGCCGGTTCTCTGCATCCATGGTCAGTCTCCCTGTTCCGTTCAGTCCGGCCGAAACCCCCTGTCCGCGGCCGCTCAGGCCCCCTCTACATACACGATAAACGAGGTCAAAACCGGGCCGCTGCGGGTCTCCGGGGCGACCAGCGTATCAATCTTCAAGATCTTTCGGCCCGCCCCGATCAAATCCGCAAGGGCCTGATTCAGACGCTGCTCATGCGTGCGGGGATCATCGATACTGTCAAAGACCGTGGTGACGGATTGTACCTGCATAGCGGCTCCTTTCAGGATTTGAAAAATCATCTCACAACCGGCATTATAACGCAATCCGTCTCCAAAACCACCTTTTTTCCCGTCCCGGCCGCACATGCGAAAAAATCCTTGTTTTTATCTCTTCGGAGGGTATAAACGCCGATTTGTTTACCGGAAAAGAAAATGAACGAGAACGCATCCACCGAAAAAGCGTACGACCGCAGGCAGCGGCTGCGGACCATGCGCCTGTCCGTAGCCGAGGGCCTGCTGGCCATGATCGCCATCGGCCTTCAACAGACCTTTTATGTCCCCTTTCTAAACGCACTCGGCGCCACCAAATTCGAGGTCGGCATCGGCGCCGGACTGCCGGCCCTCATGACCGGCCTGATCCAGTTGCGAGTGCCCCACTGGATTCACAGCCCCAGCCAGTACAAATCCGCCATGTTCCGAAGCACCCTCCTGCACGGCCTCAGCTTTCTGCCGCTGGCCCTCGTAATCTGGATCAAAAGCCCCGCCTCCGTCTGGTCAGCCATGGCCGTCATGGCCGTCAGCGCCTCGGCCATGGGCTTCGGAGCCGGCATCTGGGCCGACTGGATGGGCCACATCGTCCCCCGCCGCCGCCGCGGAAAATACTTCGGCAACCGCAACCGCATCCTGACCCTCTCGCATCTGAGCATCTCGGTCCTGGCCGGCTATCTGCTCGACACCCTGCCCGGCAAAACCCTTCTCATCTTCGCCCTCATCTGGACGCTGAGCGGACTGGCCCGCGCGGCCGGCTCGTTTCTCTTTTTCCGCTATTATGAGCCGCCGGCCATGGCCCATAAGCCCCTCCAGCCGGAACGCTTTCGGGATTTCATCAGGCATCTGCGTTCCAGTTCCTTCGGCAGCTTCGCCCTGGCCTATTCCCTGATTCACCTGGCCGCCAACTTCAGCGCCCCGTTCTTTACCCTGTACATGCTCAACGAAATGAAGCTCTCCTACATCCGCTATACCTGCCTGAGCCAGATGCCCACGCTGATCACGCTCCTGTCGATGCCGCTGTGGGGCCGCATCTGCGACCGCATCGGCTACGTGCGCCCGATGCGCCTCCAGGTCACCGTCGTCCTCGGCCTGCCCCTGGTCTGGATCATCACCGACCACTACGGCATCCTCATGTTTGTACAGGTGCTGGCGGGCCTGACCTGGGGCGGCCTGACGCTGACCTGCTTTAATTATTCCATCAATACCCTCAGCCACCAGAACCGCCTCAGCGGCCTGTCCTACCTGAATTTTTTCTCCGCCGTCTTCATCTTCATCGGAACCGCGCTGGGCGGCTGGATCGGCCCCATGCTGCCGTCCTTTACCCACAGCCAGCTGCACAGCATCTTCCTGTTCAGCACGCTCCTGCGGATCGTCCCGGTGATCCTTTTCCAGATGCTGCCCGAAGAGACTCCCACCCTGGGCCGCCTGAGCACCATCGAGCGGTTCTTCTTCGACCCGCAACTGACCGTCCGTTCCGGTTTCGACCGGATCGTCATCAGCAAGCTCCGCCGGCCCATCTGAGTCACGGCCGGCTCGGCCGGACAAATCCCCTCATTTCCGACTTGCCTCCGCGCCGCCGCGCGGTATACTCGGTGTTCGGAAAAGGACGGTCGGCCCGATCCGCCGCAGGCGGACGACGCCGAAAAACGGAGACAAAACCCTGACCGCCGGGAGAACCCATGCCGCAGCAATCCGACGGCTGTGCGGGCAAGGCCCCGATGCGAAGCCCGCTGGCCTCTCTTGAAAAAAAGTTTATCCACTGGCTGACGCCTCGACTGCCCGACTGGCTCGGCACCCAAATGCTGACCCTGCTGACGATCCCCTGGTCGGCCGGGCTGATCCTCTTCGGCGCACTGGCCGGCCGCACCGGAAACCTCCACTGGCTGTGGGCAGGCAGCGCCATGCTCTTTTTGCAGTGGTTTACCGACAGCTTTGACGGCGCCGTCGGACGCTACCGAAACACCGGCCTGATCAAGTGGGGCTTTTACATGGATCACTTCCTCGACTTTGTCTTCATGTGCTCGGTCTTCATCGGCTGGTCGTTTCTGTATGTGGGAACCGAACGGCTGCTGCTGTGGTTTCTCTCGCTCGGCATGGGCTGCCTGATGGTCAACTCGTTTCTCGGCTTCGGCGCCACCAATCAGTTCAAGATCACCTACCTGGGCACCGGCCCGACCGAACTGCGCCTGTATTTTATCCTGATCAACACCGCCCTGACCCTCTTCGGCCGACACTGGCTGGCCGTCTCGCTGCCCTGGATTTTCGCCGCTTTCTGGCTCGCCCTCGCCGTCATCATCTACCGAACCCAGCGCCACATCCTGAAACTCGATAGGGAGATCAAAAACAAACAAAACGATCAGGAAAGGCAATAAGAATGCCGACCCCCGGCCCTCCGGATCATATCCTGCCCCGTTTCATCAGATGGGTTACTCTTTGCAGCTGCTTATCGCCGCCTAAGCAGCAAACCGCCAAAAGCAATCAAAAACAGCGTGGCCGGTTCGGGAATAAGGATGAACTCAAAGTTACCGTAGGCATTGTATCCGGTATCGTGCAGGTAGATGGAAAACGGATCACCGTTGCCCCAATTGCCGACAAGATAGTTGAAACCCCCGATTGTCTGCACAGTCGGTATGGTCCCCGAATAATACAGTGTAATATGCGGATCAGGGACTATCTGGTAACTGTAGATGGATTCGATCACTCCGCCACGAAGTTCTGCGTTAGCATAATTGTTCATAGTAAGCTGATGAACCTCTCCCCCGAACATATCAAGATTACTATTACCTGATAAAGAAAGAAACCAAATTCCACCAAATCCTTCGGAAAGTGTAGAAGTTCCTATTATCGTTGCATTGCTTGAATCCGTTAAATACAAACTATCCATTCCACCTTCTTCCGCAATCAAAATACTTTCATTATTTTTTAAATTCTTACTTGAACTGTACGTATACACTTCATACGTGTAAGCCAGCCCCGTTGAGAGAAACAAGCCAACAAACAGAATGTAAAGAATCTTTTTCATGGTTTTGTCCTTCCGCAATTTAAGTTCGTTATACACTTTTTGAACCGTATAATTCAAGGTTTTCTTATTATCAGTCATACTGGATACCGGTTGTCTTTAATTCAAGGAGATTGTTGTAAACCGCATCCATAAAGTCTTTCCATGCTTCCGGATCAACTGCTTCTTGAATGTCCGGTTCTTCCAGCCAGATCTTTTCAAGAAATTCGACGATTTCTTCCAGATCAAGAATCTGCTGCTCGGCGGTTTTTTCCTCCACAGGCATAGATTGGATAGTCATCGAGTAAGTCTCAAATCCTGTCATCGACATCATCATCATCAATCCTTGGTTTCCACTTGTTACGCCCCAAACTTCCATATGTTTTTCACGCCAGCATGCCTCCCACAGCCAATTA
>JAHDQI010000291.1 GCA_018433925.1 Phycisphaerae bacterium
GGAGGCGGGACTGGGCAAGACCGATGAGAAGATCATCGTGCAGGGGATTGTGGATTTGATACTCCCAACGGATAACGGGTTGATTCTGGTGGACTTCAAGACGGACCGGATCAGCGACGACCGGATTGGCGAACGGGCCGAGCGGTATGCAGGACAGATTCGTTATTATAAGCAAGCGGCCGAAACGATCCTCGGCCGGCCGGTGACGGAGGCCTATCTGTATTTTCTGGGTCCGGGAAAACTGCATCCGATGAACTGTTGACTTTTTGAGGCGGATTTGGCATACTGGCCGCTTCGTTTCGGGGCCAAAGCCGGTACGCCGGTGGGCTAAGAGCCCACCCTACCTTTCCCCGGCAGAACAATAACTCTTTTTCAGATAACCAGTTAGAGATGCGGAGAGCGGCATGAAGGCATCGGAAATGAAGAAAGGGCAGACCGTTAAGATTGACGGGACGCTGTATGTCATCGTGGATTTTCAGCACGTCAAGCTCGGCAAGGGCGGGGCGGTTTACCAGACGAAATTCAAAAATCTGACGGATGGGGGGATTCGGGATATGCGGATCCGGGCCGAGGATACACTGGATGACGCGTACCTGGATAAACGGAATTTCGAGTATCTGTATTCGGCCGGCAGCGAGCATGTGTTTATGGATCTGGAGAATTATGACCAGATTACGCTGGACGATGATGCCTTTGGCGAAGGGCCCCAGTACTGTAAGCCGAATACGCCGATTCAGATGAGCATGTATGAGGGCAAGCCGGTTGTGGTTCAGCTTCCCAATACGGTGGACCTGGAAGTGACCGACACAGCCCCGGAGATCAAGGGGGCCACGGCGACCAATCAGTATAAGCCGGCGACGCTGGAGACCGGGCTGATTGTGCAGGTGCCGCCGTTTGTGAAGGTTGGCGAGCTGATCCGGGTGGATACGCGAACGGGTGAATACGTTACGCGCGTGAAGGAATAGGCCGCGGCCGTCAAACCCGGGGAATCGGCTTGTAACAGGGTGTTAATAATTGTATGCTATTGACTTCGGGCGGTTAGCTCAGTCGGCTAGAGCGCCTGCCTTACAAGCAGGAAGTCACAGGTTCAAGTCCTGTACCGCCCAGTTTAAAATCCTTGTTTTCTGTTCTGAAAACGAGGATTTTTTGTTTTTCAACGACAACTGTGCGAAATTCAAGACTTGTTATCCGTAGTTTATCATTTTCTTTCTATTCCACGGAGTCTTCTTGTTCTCGTTTATAAATCAGTATGAATCGTGTTGAACAAGAAGCCGATTTTCTTATTTAAAAAACAAATAACAACTCTATTTTTTTAAAATATATTTTTTTGAATAACGTTGGCGTTCGATGTCCGGGCCTGTTATTTCCGCATTTTCAGACCCTCTGAAATCGGCTGAGTGAACGAGAAATATATATTATATTATAGAAAGGCAATATCTTTTTATGGAATCTGCTTTCTTCGAGGAATGAGCGTATTGGATCGATCAGTTTGTCATCGTATCAGGCAAAAAATAGTTAATTTTTGGGCTTTAAATATTGTTATAACTACTTGTTTTTGAAAGAATTAAATGATATACTGGGGTTTGTTTAAAAGGTGGAAATTTCGATCGATTGGAACTTTTTTTACGGGACAGGAGTCAGCCATGAATCTGCGTGAAAATTTTTGTGAAACCATACTTTTCGGCAAACCGGACCAAATTCCTCTGTTTCCAGGAGGGGGACGAGAATCCACCTTAGCTCGCTGGCATCAGGAAGGTCTTCCACAAGAGATCTGTTCCTCCGAAGCGGTGACTGAATATGCCTACAGGCAGGCGGGCGGCCGGCGGGAACTGCCGAAATTCGGGCCGGGTTTTTGGATTCAGGACCGGATGATCCCTCAATTTGAGGAAAAGGTCATTGAGCGCAAGGCCCGCAGCCAGATTGTTCAGGACTGGAAGGGGAATATTTGTGAAATCAGCAATGAATTCGAACTCCGTCATCTCCGGGAAGCCATCGATTTTGTGACCCGGCGATGGATTCGATGTCCCGTCGAATCGAGGGCGGACTGGGAGGCCATGAAGCGTCGTTATGATCCGGACGATCCGTGGCGTCTTCCGGAGAATGCGGACGCTCTGAGCCGGGGGCTGGCGGATCGCGATTATCCGATTCGTCTGCATGTGTCCGGCCCCTTCTGGCA
>JAHDQI010000302.1 GCA_018433925.1 Phycisphaerae bacterium
AGCCGGTTTCAACTGGGCCGGACCCAGTCTGCTCGTCCGCATGCTCGGCGGAAAAGAGGCGGCGGCCGAACTTCTTATATCTCAGCACCTGGAGGTTCCTGCCTCCCTGTTGCAGGATACGGCTTGTGAACAGTATCTCTTTAACGCCGGCCGCTATTTCCCCGCCAGGTGATAACGTGAACCACGAAAGGCACAAAAATCACAAAACAAATTTTTCCAATAGAACGATATGTCATTCCCGCGGAGGCGGGAATCCAGAGTAAACGATTTAAGAATAGTTATATGTTTTCATCTAAACCTACCTTCTTGTCTTTTTGTGAGTTTCGTGGTTAAAATTTTTTTTATAAAGTTGGATAAACATGAAGGAAATTGTCTATAAAGAAGAAAGTTTTTCTGTTCAAGGCGCTGTTTTTGAAGTATATCGCCAAATGGGAAATGGTTTTTTAGAGTTGGTTTATCAGGAGTGTATGGAAATAGAATTTAAAGATAAGGGGATTCCATTTGTATCTCAACCCGAACTGCGATTGTTGTATAAAGAACAGCCCTTGCAGCAGAGGTATAAGCCGGATTTTATCTGTTATGACAAAATTATTCTCGAACTAAAATCCGTTAGAGAAATTTTAGATGAACATAAAGCACAGGTTATTAACTACCTGAAAGCAACAGGCCTGAAATTGGGCCTTTTGGTAAACTTTGGATCTTACCCGAAAGCAGAAATAATCCGATTAGTACTGTAAATATTTGTATCTTTTCTTGGTTTCCGGCGACTTTAAATAAACCCATTAAATTGTTCGTGTTTTTTCGTGCCTTTTGTGGTAAAACTCTTTTTTGAAAGCAGATGAGGATGACTACATCGCCCGTTTATATCCTTGGGGGTTATCAGACTGATTTCGCCCGCAACTGGGCCCGCGAGAACAAACATATCTCGGCCATGATGCGTGAGGCCTATGAGGGCTCGCTCGTTACAACAAAGATCGAGCCGACCGATATCCAGGCCGCCTTCATCGGTAACTTTGCGGGCGAGTTATATTGCATGCAGGGCCATCTGGGGGCCTTTTTCGTCGATTTTGACCCATGCTTCAAGGGCCTGCCCACCAGCCGGTTCGAGGGGGCCTGTGCCTCCAGCGCCCTGGCGGCCCTCTCGGCCATGGCCCATATCCAGGCCGGGCATTACGACTGCATCGCCGTCATCGGTGCAGAATTAATGAAAACCGTCTCTCCGGCCAAGGGAGGCGATTATCTCGGCACGGCCGCCTGGTACGAGCGAGAGTCCGCCGGGGTCGAGTTTCCCTTTCCCAAGCTCTTCGGCCGGCTCGGTGATGTCTACGAAGACCGCTACGGCCTGGATGACACTCACCTGGCCCGCATTGCCGCGATCAATTACGCCAATGCCAAACGCAACCCCAACGCCCAGACCCGCGACTGGTACATGAGCATGGACCATGCCTGCCGCAGGGGACAATACAACACCACCGTCACCGGCCGCATCAAAGTCACCGACTGCTCCCAGGTCACCGATGGAGCGGTCTGTCTCTACCTGGCCTCGCAGCAATTCGCCGCTGAATATGCCCGGCGGACAGCCCGGCCGCTCGACCAGATCCCCCGCATCCTCGGCTGGGGCCACACCACCGCCCCGATTGAGTTCGCCGCCAAAGTCGCCGACTCCGAGGGCAATCCGTATGTCCTGCCCTGGACCCGCAAGGCGATTACCGATGCCTGCGCCCGGGCCGGGATGGCCGATTGCTGGAGTCTGGACGTGATCGAAACCCACGACTGCTTTACCACCTCCGAGTATATGGCGATTGACCATTTCGGCCTGACCGAGCCCGGCCGGTCCTGGCAGGCCATTGAGGAGGGCGTTATTGAAATGGGGGGCAAGCTGCCGGTCAATCCCTCCGGCGGCCTGATCGGCGGGGGTCATCCCGTCGGCGCCACCGGCGCCCGACAACTGCTGGATGCTTATAAACAGGTCACCGCCGCCGCCGGCGATTACCAGGTCGAAGGCGCCCGCAAGGCCGCCACCCTCAACATCGGCGGCACCGCCACCACCAACGTCGTCTTTATCATAGGCGTGCCATAATTCAGCAGCGCGGGATCGTGGCCTGCCGCTTTCCCTTCATACAAAAAAGAGGAACGGAAAACGAAAACACACATGAGCACCGATTCATCAGACCTGATTATCCGAGACATGCGGGCCGAGGACATCGCCCAGGTGGCCGAGATACACCGCAAGTGTTTTTCCGACCATGTGTCCCTGTTTTCCGCCCTGCATCCAAAGCTGGCGCGGCACCTTTATGCCCGATATGTCGAGGAGTTGGAAAGTCTGGGCAAGGTCCTGGCCGATCCGGATTCCGGCAAAATCGTCGGGTTTTCGGCCGGAACATTAAAGCCGGGTTTTCACAGGCGGTTCCTGCGCTCTCATTTTTGGATGCTCCTCTGGTATATCCTGCTCGGCCTGTGCAGTAAGCCCGCCGTCTGGAAGATCCTGGCCCGGGCGATATTCATCAAAGATCCGTTCAGAAGCTATCGCAAAAATCCCCTTCAGTTTGAGACCACCCCGCCCCCCGGCCCGGTCGGCTATTTCATGCCCATCGCGCTGGACCCCGACCGACGCGGCAGGGGCAACGCTGTCCGGCTGGCCCGCGCCCTGATGGATCATTTTTTTGACTTAGGGGTTGTCCGCATCCGCGGCAATAAGATCGACATCCATAACATCCCCAGCTATAAACTCTTCGTCGAAAAACTCGGCTGGGACTGCGCCGTCATCGAAAACCAGTGCTACATCGTATGGAAAGACCGGGAAGACGGCAAAAAACTTCAGGAAAGCCGAAACCGTCGGCATCACGAAAATGAGCAATGGATTTCCCGGCCGATGCGATTATCAGAAATCAAGGAGGTCGCCGAACTGTATATCCGGTGTTTTCCGGACCGGGTCAATACGGCTCTGGGCAAACCTTATATAGAAAGATTCTGCCTTCAGGCCCTGCTGGAGCGGCAAAGCGCAATGGTCGTGATTGAGGATTCCTTCTCCAATACAATAGTGGCCGCCGCCGCCGGCTCACTGGAACCGGGTTTTACGTTGCGGTTTATAAAACGAAATAAGTGTTTTTTTGTCTGTCGATTTCTTCTGAGTTTTTTAAAGTGCCCGTTCATTCGAAAAAAAGTGTTTCAGCGTATCTTCTTCTTTGGTAAGAAAAAAAACGGGTCAGAATTCCCAAAAACAGATCCGCAAACAGGTCAAACAATACCGCCGGGAACTCATTTAAATCATTTATTTGTCTGTGTAGACCCGAATTGGCAGCAAAAGGGCCTTGGAAAACGGATTCTTTCATGCTTTATGGAGACCCTGTTCCGAATGGGCGCCCGGCGCATCTGGGGCTGCGTAGAGACCACCAATGTCGCCAGCTTAAAACTGCATGCCGCCCTGGGCTGGAAAAGCCGGCAAACATCCGACGAATGGATTACGGTCTGGGCCGATGCCCCAAGTCAATCTTGAAGTGTTCTTAAAATAGTACATATGCATATTCGGATTAACATCCCGTCATGGAGTATCGGTGAATATGGCAGAAGTCTGTGCGGCCTTCTGCCGCTAAGGCGGGATTATTATTTAAATCAATTAAAAAATGAAATTCAGGCATGGGCTGAAAATCGCAGAGTCTATCTTTTATCCTCCGGCCGGTTTGGAGTGCTGGCTGCGATAAAACAACTGGGCCTGCCTCATCCGCGGGTCGCGG
Source organism: Phycisphaerae bacterium (assembly GCA_018433925.1). Taxonomy (GTDB): domain Bacteria; phylum Planctomycetota; class Phycisphaerae; order Sedimentisphaerales; family Anaerohalosphaeraceae; genus JAHDQI01. The sequence goes on from JAHDQI010000302.1 coordinate 3,735, forward strand.
TGCCCGCCTATGTATGTCCTTCAGTAATCGAGGCGATCCGTCAGGCCGGTGCCGATCCGGTTTTTATCGAAATAGAGGAAAACTCAATTCGATTCGATCGGGAGTTACTGGCAAGCAAGATTCATCGGGGTCAGATCGATGCGGTCCTTGCAGCCAATACATACGGACTGGATCAGGATTATCAATATCTCAAGAGTTGCGGCCTCCCGGTGATCGAAGATGCGGCCTATCAATCCGGCTATAAGATGCAGGATTCCGATACACCCTGCGGCCTGCGATGTCCGGTCGGCATCTGGAGTTTCAACTTCAAGGCGATGACTTCTGTCGGAGGCGGTGTTCTTATCAGTAATGAGCCAATCCGCGAATTGGAGAATCTGCCGCATCCCTATCTGAATCGGTCCCTGGCAAGCCGCTACCTCAATTATCTGATTCGAAGCGTGCTGCGAACCGCTATCCCCAAAAAGATGCCGGGCGCCCTGCCTCCTGCACCCTATGATCATCAGGAAATTCGGCAGTCGCTCCTCCGGATATCCCAAACCGGTATGTCCAATTTCCAGGCAGCCATTGCTTATACACAGTGGATTCATAGAAAAGAGATATTCAACAGACAGACGCAAAATGCGAAAATCCTCCGGGAGGTTGTTTCAAAGAATCCGCTTCTTAGTCTGTTGGAAGGCCACGAAAAAGGAGCTGTGGTGCATTTGTTTCCGATTCTTTTAAACATACATCCGCCGCATATCTCGGATGCCGTATTGGAATTCAGGCAATTTCTGTATCAGCAGTCCATTCAGACCGAAGTGCCGTATCCGATCGGCCACGTTCAGCCGGATACCCATCCGAATGTCTATAATCTGGTTTCAAGACTCATTTTGCTCCCCTGCAATGCCGGCTTAAAAACCGGTCACATGAACAGAATAAGCCGGGCCCTCGAGACGGCCTGTCACAGAATCGAAAAAAAATACAACCCGAAAAGTTCAAACCCGGGTTGATGACGTGTAGAAAAGAGTCAAGAAAGCGAGGTTTTTTTATGTCCGTCCCGAAACGCTGCAATCGATGTATTCTGCCGAATTCCTGCGACCTGATCCCATTTGATTCGGATGGAACCTGCAAATTATGCAAGGCCGCGCTGACCGAAAATCCGCCGGCTCAGCAAACAGCCGACCCGCAGATGTCCCTCAATGATCACATCGAGCGAATTCGGCAAAAGGGAAAAGGCCGCAAATATGACTGCGTCGTCGGCGTCAGCGGCGGCCGCGACAGCACCTATCTGCTTTCGTTGCTGGTCAAAAGGCACCAATTACGATGTTTGGCAGTCTATTATCGAACACCGTTTACCTCCAAGACAATTGATACCAATATCCGCCGGATCGTCAGGCAGCTCGGCGTCGATTTTGAGGAAATTCAGCTATCCCAGGAATATCATCGCAAGATCGCCCGAAAAATGGTCCTGCTGTGGAAGAAAAAGGCGCATCGGCTTATCATCAATCTGGCCTGCGGACCGTGCAAACTGCTCAATCGTGAGATGTACCGAATTGCTCACAGGCATAAAGTACCAACCATTCTCTACGGGACAAACATCTATGAGGCGGTTCAGATTGCCCCGGGCATCTCCAAAAAACAGGCGGTTGTGCGAGGGGGAGCTCAGGTATCCAGCGTTACCCGGAAAATCAAAAGCATGTTTTCACTGATGTCCAGCGGCGCTCAATTGCTCGTCGAATTTCCCGGGCTCATCCGATATCTGTGGCTGGGTGTTAAGTCATCCGTACTGTATATCTCTCCGCACACCTTCTATCTGGGCCTGCGCTATCCCGGCATCAAAACATTTAATTATTTTTATGACGGCCGCTGGGACGAAGAGGATTGTCAAACAACCCTGAATGAATTGGGCTGGGAAAGGCCGCCCGGCTGCAATACCAGTTGGAAGGCGGACTGTTCGTTTTCTGAAATCAAAAACAAGATGCTGCACCAGACCATCGGCATTACCTATGCCGATGCCTTCTTCAGCAACATGGTGCGCGCCGGCGCGATGAGCCGCCAGGAAGCCCTGCAGCGGATCGAAACGGAAGGCAAAATTTCAGAACAAAGGTTGCGGGAGGTTCAGGATATCCTCGAACTGGATGATCGATTTTGGGATTAGCATTTGATAAAAACTGAATCAAATCCGTCTGTTTTTGTCACCTACGGCTGGTGCCGCAGTTCGTATGCGGTAGCGGCCTCGCTGGGCCGCAAAGGACTTCCGGTTCACATCGGGGATGCCTCCCCGCTGGCCATGTCCCGTTATTCCCGCCATAGTGCATCATTTACCCGCCTGCCTGATTTTTTCATAACTCCCGAAGGGTATATCGATTCCCTCGCAGAAGCAGTAAAAGAAACCGGGGCCGGAGTCCTGCTTCCCTGCCATGAAGATGCCGGACTGATCAGCCGATATCGAGACCGTCTCCCGGAATCTATTCAAACAGCCGTTCCGGACTGGCAGACCTATCAGGCGGCGGAAGATAAACTGCAACTGATGGAAATCGCCTCCCGGTGCGGCTGTCCCGCCCCGCAGATATATATTTTCCACACCGAACAGGATCTGGAGAGACTGTCTAAAGAACTGACGTTCCCCATAGTGCTCAAAACCCGCATCGGCAACAGCGCCAAAGGCGTGGCCGTTGCGCAGAATCCAAAGGACCTAAAACACAAATTTCACACGTTACTGAATACCTATAATCTGACCGAGGATCGGTGGCCTTTTCTTCAGGAATACCTGCCCGGCCGGGCCGTTGGGGTCTGCGCATTGTATAATCAGGGCAATCGTGTTGCCTGGTTTGGCGAGGAATATCTCCGCTGCAAGGAACCCGGGCGGTTCGGCACCTCGACGCTGCGCAGGTCCTGGCACGATCCGGAGGTGATGGAGCGGGCCCTGGGGGTTTTGGATTCCCTCAAATTGCACGGCCTGGCCCACCTGGATCTGATCCAGGGCCGGCAGGGCGTCTTTAAGATCATTGAGATCAACCCGCGGCCGTGGGGGGCGATGGCCCTGGCGGTTCACGCCGGCATCGACTTTCCGTGGCTCTGGTACCAAACGGCCCTGGGAGAAACTCCAGAATGTACCGGGCAAGCCCGGGACATTTATTGCCGCTGGATACTCGGCGATTGCCTGGCCTTTCTGGATCGCCTGCGTCGCGGCCGTCTGACAGAGGCCCTTGGCATACTCAAATGGCGTTTTGGATGCCGGCACGATGATTTTCACGTGTCCGACCCGCTGCCGTTTTTCTTTCAATACCTGGATTACGCGGGCAAATTCATCCGCGCCGGCGGGAATATGAATCCCGCGGCGGGGAGTATGGTTCGGTGAGGACGTGTTGATTGCAGGTCTGATTTTCTGATTGTTATATCTTCATTCTTCCCTCTTATGTCTTACGTCTTTTTTTCTCTGTTTGCGTTTATTGCGGCGGTGGCGGGCACGCGGGTGAGCCGATTTCTTGCGCATCGTTTTCAGATCGTCGATCATCCGGATGACAGCGTCAAGACCCATACCCTGCCGACGGCTTATCTGGGCGGGGTGGGGATTTTTTGCGGATTTCTGGCCGGTTTTCTTGGCTTATGGATGTCCCGTCCTGATCCGGGGTTTGTCTCGGCGGCCCGTGCGGGCTGGCTTGTTTTGGCGGCGGCCGCGATCTGCCTGGTGGGTCTCATTGATGACATCCACAACATCTCGCCCCGGAATAAGGTCATCGGCCAGATGCTGGCGGCGGCGCTGGCGACGTTGTTTTTCGGCCCGGTGTTTGTTGATCTGTTTTCATCGTTTCCGCGCTGGGCGGCGGCGGGGCCGGCCTTTGGGGTTGTGCTGTTTTTTGTGCTTGGGGCGTCCAATTCGGTGAATCTGCTGGATGGTCTGGACGGGCTTTGCGGGGGGGTGGCGGTCCTGCTGGGGGCGGGGTTTTTTGTACTTAGCCGGCTGACCGATTCGCCGTTTTCGGGGATACAGGGCGCGCTGGCGGTTTCGATGGGGGCGGCGGCGGCGGGGTTTTTGGTGTTCAATTATCCGCCGGCCTCCATTTTTATGGGGGATGCCGGGTCGCTGCTGATCGGGCTGCTGTCGGCCTGCCAGATGGTTCTGTTTTTGCTTCAGGGTCCGGGGGCGTTTCTGGCGTCGCTGTTTATTTTCGGGCTGCCGATTCTGGATACGGCCGTGGCGATCGGGCGGCGTCTATTGAATCAAAAACCCCTCTTTGTGTCGGACCGGGGCCATATTTATGACCAGCTTGTGGACCGCGGCCTGACGAAAAAGCAGTCCATCTGGGTCTGCTATGGGCTGACGACCGTCTCCTCGGCCGTGGGCCTGGCCGGGTATGGCCTCGGGCTGCCGCTTGCGGTGCCGCTTTATGTCATTGTCCTCGTTATTACCTTTCTGATTATCCGGCAAAAGGGCTTTTTGAAGAAGGTCTGATCTCCGGTCCCTCCTTCCGGGTCCATGCGGCCCGGTCCTGCCTGTTCCCCTTCTGTTATTTCCCCGCTGAATCCGCGCCGGCCGTATGCGCCGGGGAGGACAGAGGTCTTTGAAAAAAAAGTGAAA
>JAHDQI010000087.1 GCA_018433925.1 Phycisphaerae bacterium
GTTTATCTGGGAGATGAATGTGATGCTGGCTCCGGCGTACTGGCTGGGAATCAAGTGGAGACGGGCCAATCGGATGGGGGCGTGGCTGTCGATCGGGATCGGAACGCTGCTGTTTCTGATTCTTCCGGTAGCGGCCCCGATGCTGAGGCCCGGCATGCGTTATAATGAACATCTGCTGCGGACTACACAGCCGGCTGCCCGCGTGACGGTGGAATGCGCCACGGAATTTGATGTGCAGAAGCGCGAAGATGAAATCGCCCGATGGGATCGTCTGGATCTGATTGGGCAGGCCGAGGGGCCTCGGCCCCAGCCGTTGGAGGTCGGCCGGGAGTTTGAGCAGCGGTACATCTTTGCCCGACCAAGCATTTTCTTGACTCAGGATATCAAGACCGATGCGCAGGGACGGTTGTTCGGCAAGGGGCGGTTTAGTATTGAACTATGGATTCTTGAGCAGTGCGGGCTGGATCTCCAGTCCAATCCGTATGCTTTGAACGAGACCCTTCGAATTTTGTTTCGGACGCTTGTTCCTTTTGTCATTATGATTGTCGGTTCGTTGCTGACTTGGCCGGATAAACCAGAGGTCTTGAGCCGGTTTTATGCGAAAATGCGGACGAGGGTAATTCCTGATGCAGAGGCCGATGCCCGCGAGATGGAATTGTCGCTGGCAGATCCGGATCGATATCGGCGCCTGCTGATTTTTCCGAATTCTCAGTTTGAACTGTACAGGTGGACCCGACAGGACTGGATCGGATTTGTCCTGTCTGTGCTTGGTGTCGGCGCGGTGCTGCTGTTTATTTGGATTATGGTTTCTATCCAATAAGTAGCTTTATTGGCCGGATTTTTTGAAATGAATGGAAAGACAAAAAACAGGAAGATAGACTGGAGTGTCTTCTTTGAATTCAATATGGATGAATTGTAGCAATTTGTAGAAAGGGATCTTTCATGAAATCATTACCCGTAGTAATAAAACTATGGCTGCTGACTGGGTTTTTATCAGCGATGTCGATTGTCTCTTCGTCGGCTTTTGCGATGACCGAGGAGGCCGGCTGGCAATTGGCAAAAGAGATTGAGTCACGGATTGTGTCACCGGTTTTTCCTGCGCGAGACTTTTTGATCACCCAGTTCGGGGCTTCCGCCGACGGGAAAACAGACTGTACGGCGGCTTTTAAAAAAGCGATTGAGGTCTGTCATGCTGCGGGCGGAGGACGGGTTGTCGTTCCAGAAGGATCCTTCAGAACCGGTCCGATCCACTTAAAAAGCGGCGTGAATCTGCATCTGCAAAAAGATGCTCTCCTTTGCTTTTCCACAGACCCGGCGGATTATATGCCGCTTGTGTACAGCCGTTTCGAGGGCACCGAGTGCATGAATTATTCACCGCTGATCTATGCGTTTGAGCAGGAAAATATCGCCATTACCGGCGACGGAACGCTGGATGGATGTGCTTCGGATTCCAACTGGTGGGCATGGAAGATAACGCAGAAGCCCGATGTGATGGCCCTGCGCCAACAGGCCGAAAACGGTGAGCCGGTGGAAGAGAGGCAATACGGCCTTGGGCACAAATTACGGCCGAACATGATCCAGCCGTACCGGTGTAAAAATATCCTGATTGAAGGGGTGACGATTAAAAACAGTCCGATGTGGCATATTCATCCGGTGTTGAGTGAAAATATCACGGTCCGGAATGTGAAGGTGATTGGGCACGGACCGAATAACGACGGCTGCAATCCGGAATCCTGCCGTGATGTGCTGATCGAGGATTGTTATTTTGATACGGGTGACGACTGTATTGCGATTAAATCGGGCCGCAATGCGGATGGCCGCCGTGTCAATGCCCCTTCGGAAAATATTATTGTGCGCAATTGCGTGATGAAGGATGGTCACGGCGGTGTGGTTCTGGGCAGCGAAATCTCCGGCAGCGTCCGCCATGTGTTTGTTGAAGACTGTGTGATGGACAGTCCCAATTTGGACCGGGGTCTGCGGATCAAGACCAATTCGGTTCGCGGCGGCGTCGTGGAAAATATTTTCATGCGAAATGTGGACATGAAAGAAGTGCGAGAAGCGGCTTTGAAAATCAATTTTTATTATGAGGAAGGCGCCGGGGGATCGTTTTTGCCTGTAGTCCGCAATATCTATATGACAAACGTGACCAGCCGAAAAAGCAAGTATCCATGGCACATTCGCGGCTTCAGTTCCAGTCCCATTCAGAATGTCGTATTGACAAATTGTGTTTTTGAAAATACGGAGAAGGAAGGAATTACTGAGGCGGTAGAGTCTTTTCAGGTGCTGGAGAGCAAGACTGATCCTGCGATCTGGTCGGACCGAGTGATCCATTCGGTAATGGAGCGTAATCCGGAGGCCTGGATGATTGATTTTTCGCCGCGGCCCCGATGGCAGTATCCCAACGGGTTGGTGTTGAAAGCGATCTGGACAGTCGGGGTTCACCGCGGAAATCAGGACTACCTGGATTATGTCCAAGGATATTATGATAAACTGATTACCGACGACGGGCAGATTCAGACTTATCAGCTCAAATCCTACAATATTGACAACATCAATCCGGGCAAGGCCCTGATCGATCTGTATCTGCATGATCCGCAGCCGCGATACAAAACGGCTATTCAAACACTGCGTCGGCAAATGGAAACGCATCCTCGTACTTCTGAGGGGGGCTTCTGGCACAAGAAGATTTATCCTCACCAGATGTGGCTGGACGGTGTGTATATGGGCGATGCGTTTCTGGCGCAATATGCGGTTGCGTTTGAGGAGCCGGAACTGTTTGATGATGTCGCCAGGCAGTTTTCTCTGATTCAAAAGCATACGCGGGACGAAAAAACGGGGCTGTTGTATCACGGCTGGGACGAATCGAGGCAGCAGAAATGGGCCGATCCGGTGACGGGGCTTTCCCCTCATTTCTGGGGGCGCAGTCTGGGGTGGTACGCCATGGCCTTGGTGGATACGCTGGATTATTTTCCGAAAAGCCATCCGCATTATGACAACCTGATCCTGTATCTCAATCAGCTTATGGAAGCGGTGGTCCGCTATCAGGACCCGCAGTCGGGAACCTGGTACCAGGTGATGGATATTCCCGACGGAGAGGGCAATTATCTGGAGTCGTCCTGTTCGTCGATGTTTGTCTATACCCTGCTCAAATCCCTCCGTATGGGATATCTGCCGGAAAGTTATCGTCAGGCGGCGGAGAAGGGTTTTCAGGGCATTTTGGATACATTTGTCGAGGTTGCATCGGATGGACAGGTCCATTTGCACAAGGGCTGTTCGGTGGCGGGGCTGGGCGGCAATCCGTACCGCGACGGTTCCTATGAGTATTATATCAGTGAAAAGGTGCGCAGTAATGATCCAAAAGCGGTGGGTCCGTTTATCCTGGCCTGTTTTGAGTATGAAATAGCAAACAAATAAATCCTGTGATTGAATTGGTTGTTTTTGAGAAAAACAAGAGACTGTTTGGTTTCAGTTCCTGCAGGATGCGGTTTTGGGGAGTGTCGGTCTGGACGATCCTGGCGGCGGAGATGTTGCTGGCGGCCGCGTACAATCCGCCCGAACGTCTGATGGGCGTACGTCCGACGTTCGAGGGGCAAACGGCCCGTCCATTGCGATATGTGCCTGAGGGTCGTGATTTTGTAATTGAAAACGGAGCGGAATTTTTTAACCGTCCGCTATATGGAGGCAATACGGCTTTTCGCGCTGACGCGGGCGACCGGCCGGAAGTGTCGCTGTATCTTCCGGGGCAGGCGGGTGTTCTTCGCTTTGGTCTGCGTACGGCCGGCGGCGCTATATGGCTGCATGAAGCCGACCGCATCCTCAGCCGTTATCGTCCGGGATCAATGCGGTATGAGATCCGGGACGATCTTTTTGGAAAGATCGTACTGCATTTGTCTGTTCTGGCCTTATATGAGGCCGAAGGCGTGATCGTTCGTGTTGACGGAAAGGATTTGGGGAAAGAGACGGAACTGATAGTTGCATTTGGCGGAGCGGGCGGCAAACGCGGAAAACGCGGCGGAGATATCGGATGTGAAAACCAGCCGATCAGTCAATTCTTTCGGTTCCAACCCGAACACTGCAAAGACAATCAAATTTCTATCGATGGGACTACTTTTACGTTACAAAGCAAAATTGCGTCAATATTCGGCTGTTTCCCGCAAGGGTCGGTCCTGGCTGTTGGCAATGCAGAAAAATGGGGATCTGTCAGTGAATTGACGGCCTCGGCAGGTGAGCCGGCGATATTGCCGGTGATGGTCGCCTCTGTTGGCCTTGTGTCGGAACACAGCGAGTATCTTGTTTTTCAGCGCGTTCGTGACGGAGAAGAAACAATTCGGGCGGAAGAATTGGAAGCCCTTTTTCATCGAACCGAGCAGCGCCGGAAGGAGATCGCAGAGCAGGTGCTTGTTGAAACACCCGATCCGTTTATCAATGCGGCCGTGTCGGCATTATGTGTGGCTGCCGATGCAATCTGGGACGAGCCGCAGGGGGCTGTTATGCATGGGGCGGTGGCCTGGCGATCACCGTATGCGGGCTGGCGCGGACCGTATGCCAATGATGCCTTCGGTCGACATGATCGATCCAGGCGTCATCTATTGTATTGGGCGAATCGGCAGAATACCAAGCCGGTTTCAAAAGAGATGAAGGGCCCGGACCCGGCTTCGAATCTGGCACGCAGCCATCCGGCTAAACAGAGCTGCGGTGATATCGGCGGCAAGCACTATGATATGAATCTTGTTTATATTGACGCCCTTGTTCGGCATTTGCTTTGGACGGGAGACCTGGAACTTGCCGAGCAGCTCTGGCCGGTCATTGAGCGGCACATGGCCTGGGAGCGTCGTCTGTTTCGACGGACCTTTGGTGCGGATAATCTTCCTTTGTATGAAGCGTACGCGGCGATCTGGGCCAGCGATGATTTGCAATATCACGGCGGAGGGGTCACTCATACATCGGCGTATAATTATTATCACAATCGGATGATCGCCCGCCTTGCCGACATGCTGGGTAAAGATTCATCTCCTTATCAGCATGAAGCGGATCATCTCTTAGAGGGAATGAAAAAGTATTTGTGGCTGGCCGATCGCGGCTGGTACGGGGAATGGAAGGATTCGCTGGGGTTTCAGGCGGTTCATCCGAGTCCGGCCTTGTGGACGTTTTATCATGTGATTGATTCCCAGGCCGCCGACCCATTTCAGGCCTGGCAAATGAGCCGTTATGTGGACACGCAGATCGCACATATCCCAATTCACGGCCCGCAGATTCCGGAAGGCCGCTGCTGGACCCTGCCGACTACAAACTGGATGCCTTACACGTGGTCTACCAATAATGTGGTGATGGCCGAGGCGGCCCATACAGCGCTGGCGTATTGGCAGGCCGGACGGGCGAAAAAAGCATTTGCCGTATTCAAGGGATGTCTGCTGGACAGCATGTATATGGGAATCTGCCCGGGCAATGCAGGCATGACAACGTATTTTGATATGGCCAGAGGCGAAGCGCAGCGGGATTTCGGAGATGCGGTGGGGACATGCAGCCGAGCGGTGATTGAGGGACTTTTCGGAATTCGCCCTGATATGCTCCGCCGTGAGCTGACAATCATCCCCGGTTTTCCGGCCGAGTGGGAGTTCGCCCGGCTGAGACATCCGGACTTGTGTTTTGAATACTTGCGCAGCGATCGGAAGGAAACGTATTCTGTTCGTCCGATGTTTACCGGCCCGGTCACTGTGCGACTGGTGATTCCTTCGCGATACACGGAGATTCAAAGGATTACCGTAAATGGAGACGCCGTGTCATGGAGTCCTGCCATACATGCCGTTGGTATTCCACGGATTGAGATTAAGACCAGACCCGCTGACCAGATAAACCTGGTGATTTACTGGAAAGGGACCAGGCCGTCACAATGCAGGTTGCCGGAGGTGGTAGGTGAACAGGCCGCCGTTCGAGCCGAATTCGGAAAAGCCGATGTTCTTCAAGTCGAAGATACGCAACGGGTTCTGGACAGGATTCGATTGAAGAAAAACGGTTTTGAAGCAAAAGCCGCAGGATTGTCGGGGCATCGTACGGTCTTTGCCCGACTTCGCCAGGGACAGATGACATGGTGGAAGCCGGTTGAGTTTGAACTGCGCTGGGCATACGAAATCATCGCCGCCGAACAGCAGCCGGACAACTGCGTTCGTTTCCGGGTGCGGAATAACACCTCGGATCAAATCAGTACCCGGGCAGTGATTCAGGTGAATCAAAAAAACAAAAAGATTGATCTGAAGATTCCGGCGTACGGACTTTCCGAAGAGATCTCTCTGTCCGCCGGAGATTTTTCCCTGCTTCCGGGTTCCAGTCGGGTGCGTGTGGACCTCGGCAAAGAAAGGGCTGCCGAAGGGATTGTGGGCAACTGGAAGATCGGGTCCACCGGGGAGATTTCCTGTGAGCCGATCAACCTGGATGGGGTCTTTAATGACCAGGTTGCGCAGATTTTCAAAAATGAATATCGTTCGCCCCGGTCGCCGTATTGTTCGCTGGCGATTCCAAAGCAGGGCATTGGAAGCTGGTGTGATTTTGCACGGACATATGAAGTGGATGACTCAGGGCTTCGCGGCATTGCCAAAGAGAACGGGGATTCTTTTCTCCTGCCGCATGGAGTTGCATTTCGAACCCCCGGTCAGGCGGAAGCAAAAAATGTCGTCTTTGTTTCGCAATGGGACAATTATCCGGCCCAGATTCGTCTTGAACTGGCCGGCCGGGCCCGGCATCTATATCTGCTGATGGCCGGTTCAACCAATTCCATGCAGAGCCGATTTGATAATGGAATGATTACAGTGATTTATGCGGACGAGACCGCCGATCAACTGGCCCTGCACAATCCAACGACCTGGTGGCCGATCGATCAGGACTATTTTATCGATGACTACGGATTTCGCCGGCCGGAGCCGATTCCGCCCCGGGTTTATCTGCAATCAGGCAAGGTCCGTACAGTGTATCCTTCCGAATACAAGGGCCTCGGGGGAATGGTTGAAGGCGGAGCGGCCATGGTGCTGGACCTGCCGTTGCGGCCGGAGAAGGAATTGAAAGCACTGAAAATACAAGCCCTTGCTAACGAGGTGGTCATCGGGCTGATGAGTGCGACGTTGATTCGATGAAAAAAATGATCAAATTAAATGGGAGAATCCATGATCTTTAAATCAGATATCTGTTGGAGACAAATCCGGAACGGCTGTTTCCTGTTTGTCATGCTCCTGACAGCGGGGTGCGTCGGGGCCGATTCAGGGATTGTCAGTTCTCTCAATCTGCCGTTTGACATGCCGGAGATTCAGGAACCGGAGATACCGAACCGGAGGTTTCTGGTCACTGATTACGGGGCTGTGGGCAATGGGCATTCAAAGAATACTGAGGCATTTGCCCGTGCTATTGCCGCCTGCAAGGAAGCCGGCGGGGGACGAGTGGTGGTGCCGGCCGGCCTGTGGCTGACCGGCCCGATCCGGCTTGAAAGCCGTCTGGATCTGCATGTCATGCAGGGCGCCGTGATCCTGTTCAGTCCGGAGTTTGAGGATTATCCGCTGGCCCGTTATACGTTTGAAGGGACCGAGTCGGTTCGCTGTACCTCGCCGCTGTACGGCAGGGATATTGAGCATGTTTCGATTTCAGGTCCCGGTATTATAGACGGATCGGGTCAGGCATGGCGGCCGGTGAAAAAGGAAAAACTGACCGAAAAACAGTGGAAAAAATTAGTGGACTCCGGCGGTGCTGTCGAGCCGTCCGGCAGAATCTGGTGGCCCTCCCGGGAAGCTCTCAACGGGGCCAAGACCGTGGCTGACCTGGATCGAAGAGGGGCGGCTGTTGCTGAGTATGCTGCTGCACGCCAGTACCTGCGGCCGGTGATGGTCTCGCTGGTCAATTGCAAACGGGTCCTGCTTGACGGGCCGACCTTTCAGAACTCACCCAACTGGAATATTCACCCTCTGCTTTGTGAGGATGTCATTGTCCGCAATCTCAACGTACGAAATCCCTGGTTCAGCCAGAACGGAGACGGACTCGATCTGGAATCATGCCGAAACGTTCTTGTGTATAACTGCCGATTTGACGTCGGTGATGACGCGATCTGCATGAAATCGGGGCGGGATGAATACGGTCGCCGGCGGGGTCGGCCAACTGAGAATGTGGCGATATGGGACTGCACTGTCTATCACGGTCACGGCGGATTTGTCGTTGGCAGCGAAATGTCCGGTGATGTGCGAAATATCCTTGTACGCAACTGTTCGTTTTTGGGTACTGATGTCGGGATTCGATTCAAAAGCACCCGCGGTCGCGGGGGTGTGGTGGAAAATATTTATCTTGAGAACATTCGCATGACGGATATTGCGACCGACGCGATTCGTTTTAATTTATTTTATGCGACCAAATCCCCCGGCCCTGAACAGGCGCTGGATGTGGCCGCTGATCCGGTGACCGATGAGACACCGCGTTTTCAGAAGATTTTTCTAAAGAATATTCTCTGTTGCGGTGCGGCCAACGCCGTCTATATGCAGGGGCTTCCGGAGATGCCGGTTCGACAGGTTGAACTGGAAAATGTCGTGATTTCGGCTGACGCCGGGGTCACTTGCATTGAAACGGAAGAAATCCTTTTTAAGAATGTAACCATTTCAGCCGGGGAAGGGCCTGCCTTTGCGTTTTATAACGGCCGGCGGATGGTTTTGGATAAAGCCCTGTCGGCCGCGGCGGATCGGACATTCCTGAAACTGGCGGGCGTCAAAACCAAGGCGATCAGCATGAAAAAAGAAGAGTCGCATCGACTGTCCGGCCGGATTGAATATGCCAAAGGAGCCGGCCCTGATGCGATTAACTGGAACGAATAAAGCGGTTGTAGATGAAATAAAGTTTATCAAAATTCAATAAGGATGACAAACCTATGAAATGGAACACGATTCGAAATATGGTTGTATTGTTTGCCTGTGTTGCCGCGATGCAGATTTCCGTGGTTTATGCAGCGCCCTGGCCCTCAACACGTCTGGATCGGTATCTCGAAAAAGACGACGCCTGGTACAGCAGTGAGGAAGGCAAAGTTGTAGTAGAAAATATTTTGTCCTGGCAGGATGCCTACGGTAGTTGGCCGAAAAATGTCAATACGGCCGCCCGTCTTTATACCGGAGACCGCAAGGAACTTGAAGGAACTTTTGACAACGCGGCAACTACCGGCGAGATGCGCCTGCTTGCCCGGGCCTATCGAATCTCGCAGGATTCCCGTTGCCTGGAGGCGTTTAACAAGGGGCTCAGCGTGATCCTGAAAGCCCAGTATCCCACGGGCGGCTGGCCGCAGCAGTATCCGCCTGACAAGGGATACAATCGGCATATTACGTTTAACGATCATGCCATGGTGCGACTGCTCTATCTGCTGCGGGACATTGCCCAGGCATCGGAGTTTGAGTTTGTAGATGCCGAAAAACGAGAGGTCGCCGGACAGGCCTTTGACCGCGGCATTACCTGTATCCTGAATTGTCAGATTCGGGTCAATGGAAAGCGAACGGTCTGGTGTGCCCAGCATGATGCGGAGGATTTGAAGCCGCAATCGGCTCGCAGCTATGAACGGATCTCTCTCAGCGGCTCTGAAAGCGCAGAAATTCTGCAGCTTTTGATGCGGCTTGATAATCCGTCCGAACGGGTGATACGGGCCGTTCAGGCGGGGGTGCGGTGGTATGAGATTTCAAAAATTGAAGGGCTTCGGATTAAGTGGGTACAGGGAAAGCGAACAGCCGTGCCTGATCCGGACGGGCCGCCGATGTGGGCTCGTTTTTATGAGATTGAGACAAACCGGCCGTTTTTTTGCAATCGGGATGGAGTTCCGGTTTATGACTATAACGAAGTAGACTCCGAACGAAGAGAGGGGTACGCCTGGTACGGGAATTGGGGAAAGGACGTATTTTGGGAATATGACAAATGGAAAGCCAAATTCGGTGATCGGCTCACGGACGAACAATCGATGACCCTGGTAATCATTGGGGATTCGACGGTGTGTGCATTTCCCGAAGATGATTCTCGGCGCGGCTGGGGACAGTATGTGCAGGCGTATTTTGATGATTCTGTAAAGGTGGTTAACCTGGCCCGCAGCGGACGCAGCAGCAAGACCTTCTTAAATGAAGGCCACTGGGAAAGAGCCCTATGGACGGAACCGGATTATGTACTGATTCAGTTTGGTCATAACGATGATCACGCCCCGGAAAAGCCGGAATCCACGGATGCGGATACCGAATACGCCGACAATCTCAGGCGATATATTGCCGAGGCGAGGGCGATTGGTACGGTACCGATTTTAGTGACGCCTGTACACCGCCGTAAGTTTGACACTACCGGCCGACTCAAAGATACCCTGCGGCCGTACGCTGATGCGATGAAGCGGGTGGCGGCCGAGAAAAATGTGGCCGTCATCGATCTGCACACCGCCAGCGGTGAACTCTTTTTGAAATTGGGGGAAGATGGGTGCGAAGAAATCGGTAATGCCCCCGATGATCGAACCCATTTTAATGAGCGGGGAGCTCAAATGCTTGCCGAGATTATCATGAAACAATTGCCCAGTGCCGAAACGAATTTGAAGCCATATTTGAAAAAGAATTTCGAAACCAAATAAAAGATATAATTTAGCAAGTATTATTGTTATGGGATGTTCAATCATCAGGAAAAAACTCATAAAAAGTCGGCGTTTTTTATATAAATATTTGTGAATGAAAAGGTTGTGATTCAATAAAATAAATATAAACAAACTATACAATCAGAGTCTTATAACTTTTTGTAGATTTATTTTGCGCAAAAAAGCTTTTTTTTTGTCGCAAAATCGACTTGTTTGACATCTCCCATGTGGAGAGAATAAAGGTGTATACTCGGCGTTCAACAGCCGATAAAAGGCCGGAAGAACTCGAATCGACCGGGCTGAAAAATCAGGAGAGTTCAGGGAGACCCCGGCGGGCCGGGGAGTTTGTGTGTTCTTAAAGATGGAAAAGAAGTTTTAGCATAAAAAAGGGGAAGTCATGAAATCCAAACGCGCCTTTACATTAATCGAACTCCTTGTCGTTATTGCCATCATTGGTCTTCTGTTGTCTATTATTCTGCCGAGTTTACGAAAAGCCACAGAATATGCCCGCAAGGTCATCTGCAAATCCAACCAGCGCCAAATTGGTGTGGCAATGAGTACCTATGAAAGTGAGACCGGGTACAATTTCCGCAATGTGAAAACAGGAATAGGGCTGTCTTCCTCTGATTTAAGGAAGTCATGGTTCTGGAGAGGCGGAACGGCGGACCTGGCCCATGAACTGCGACCCAATGCGATTGGCTTTCTGATGAAGGCCAATCTGCTGCAGGACAGCAAAATTTTATTTTGTGCCGGTGTGAAAAATGTTTCATGTGATACAAATTATTTACTGAGTGATGTAACCGCCGGGGGCAATCCGCCACCGCGAAATACGGATGATATGTACCGGGAACTTGGCGACAATCTCGATGAAAGCAGGCGGCCGCTCTTCTGGGGCACATACGCCTGGATTTGGAAAAAGGAGGCCCGTGATTCAGATATTCATTCGATTAACAGCGCTTCGAATGGAGCTATGATGGTTGATATGACCAACGGCCTGTGGGAATATGCGCAGGCAACCGATCCTTCACGTCTGGGCGCGCTGATGCGAAGTCACGATATCCGGCGGGCCTTTTCGCACGGCAATGTGCTGATGCAGGATTTCAGTGTGGTAAACCCGAGTGACAATGATGACAAATTGAATGAATGGCTCTGGGGCAGACCCTATTGGGCCGGCAATCCCGCTTTTAATTTCTAACCCGACTGACTACTTGTTCAGAGATAATGGCAAGATTGTCTCTTGATAGGGCTTAGATGTGACTGTATCGCCTCTTTCGTGCAATGCGAAAGAGTAACAAGTCATTACTTTTAATGGAGGTGTCTTATGATGAAAAGCAAAGGGGTATTCTTCACATGTCTTTGTCTGGCCTTACTTGTGATCGGCCAGACCTCCCGGGCAGCCGTTACCGATCCCAATGTGATTACGGACGTTATCCGGTACAATAGCACGGCAACGGCGCCGATTCTTGTCAATGGCGGGCTTGCCAACGGGGCCCTGACCCATGCGGACCGCAGCTTTGTTTTTGTGGACGCCAATGACCTGGATGGCATTGATTACGTCCGGACTGCCGTGGATGACAAGAACAACGCGAATGTGGAACACGACGTAACCGTGGATAAGGCAGGGACCCTATTCATGCTGATTGACAATCGGGTAGGGGATGGCATTGCGACGGACCCGCCGACTATTGGAAGTGGTATTATGAACTGGGCCGATACGGCCGGTTTTGTCCAAACCGGGTACACCGTGGGGGTCTTTAATCCCGGAGATTCTTCCACTGTCACCATGACCGCCTTTGCCCTGGACCTGGCGGGCGCCGGAATGACAACTCTGTATCCCCAGGCCGACGGTACCAGTCGCCTTACTTACCTGATCGCGGCCATTCCCGCCGGCTGGAATCTGCCGCCCTCAGTCATGGGCGTTCCTGGCAGCGCCCAGGTAGAACCGGGCGGGACGCTCGAAATCGATGCGACCATAACCGACTACGGCGAAGATACAGGCACCACCGTTCTGTGGGAACAGCTCGATGCCAATCCCGCGGTTAGTTTCTCACCGGATGCAATCTCGGAAGACGTGACCGTTTCTTTCCCGGGCGGCATTGGAGAATATGCTCTCCAAATGACCGTCACCGACGGCGACGGCACAAAGACCCGGAAAGTCGTCAACGTGTCCGTACAAATTCCGACTTTTGCCCTTGAGGTATCGGACTTTTGTACAATCGCCAACGATAGCAAGAATGGACCCACATCTTCTATTCGTACGACGATCATGGATGTCAAGAATTACAACAAAGATGGTGCACAGAGACGTCGTGTGTCATATTGCAAATATGACATCAGTAGCGTGAAAGAAGCAGGCAAGGTCTTTGCCAATTGTTTTTTCACCGTTCAAGTCGATAAAGGCGATGCCTATAGCACCAATCACACGTATGTGTACGCAATCAATGAAGATTTGGATGATTTTGCTCTTACGGGAACAAACTGGAGTACAGCACCGGGTGTGGATAACACACCGGTCCCGCCGCTGAACTCTGAAATCACTATCGAAACACTGGATCCAGCAGATCTTTCTCCGCTGCTGGCGGCTTATTCGGTTCCCGTGCTCGATCAGTATACTTCCACAACGAACTTTGCGGCATTGGATGAAGTCCTGAATGCGGATAACGATGGAAGCATCGTGCTGATGTTCATTACCTATGATCCGGAAACCACGGGCTTTGAATATATTTCATCCACCAATTCCAGAGCAGCGGATCCCGAGACCGGCAAGAAGGGGATTATCCTTCGCGGAAATATTATGACCCCGACCTGGGCGACTGAGCCGATACCTGCCAACAACGTCAGTGTCAGCACGAGTCTGTCTCAGTTGAGATGGACCAATCCGGCGGCCGTTGGCGAGATTACCTGTGATGTCTATCTCGGTTCCTCCGAACCCAACCTGCTGGCTCCGGATTACGAGCTGGATGTCCTGGCGACCGGGGTTTCAGGCAATTCGGTTGTAATTCCTCCGAGCACACTGGTAGTTGATACTACCTATTACTGGGCTGTGAACGTGTATGACAGTGGCACCGATGAAACCACCCGCGGGTATCCCTGGACCTTCAACACGGACAATTCCACGCCAACGGTTGAGATTGAAAAACCGTTCCAGTACCTGTGGCTGGATAACGCCGGTGATCCCGCAACGGCCACGGCCGTGATCAACGCCACGGTGACCGATGACGGCCGGCCGGATCCTCCCGGTGACGTAACGCTGTTATGGGAACAGATCAGCGGACCGGAAGTTTCAATCGATCCGAATGACGTGGAAGACCTCACACTGGTTCTGCCGGAGACGGGTACGTATGTATTTCAGTTGTCAGCCAGCGACGGCGATCTGGTCGGTACGGCTTCTACGCAGATCTATGTCGGGGCCACACCCTGCGATGCGGCCAAGGCCAAGCCGGAGTATGTCCAGATCAAGGCCGACTTCGATAACAATTGCTATGTGGATATAGCCGATCTGGCGGAGTTTGCAATCCATTGGCTCGAATGCAACAGCAGCATGGATGCCCCGTGTAATTAACGGGACGGTAAATACCAAAATGATGAAGTTTTTGGAATAAATGCAGCGGCCGGGCGCCGTGTGGGGTGTCCGGCCGCTTATTTACAAGAGCAGGGCGATTGGTTTTTTTGATGGCCTGAAAGCGGGGCCTTGTGTATCAGTATGCAAAATCATGTGTGTAGTGGAAAAACGTTTTGTGTAAAGGAAATAAGCCATGCGTCAACGGGGGTTTGTATTTGTTGTTTTTCTTCTTTGTTCCGGGTGGATGACCGGCGTATTTGCGGATGTGTCATGGAATGTTGAATCCGGCATCTGGTCCGTCGGCTCAAACTGGGATGTGGGGCGTACGCCGGATGCGACGGACAGTTATATTTATATCCGAAAAAGCAACACATCAGTCTGCACGCTGAATACAAACGAAGGCCTTTTTTCGGCGCGGCTGGTCATGCAGAACGGACAGACCCTGAACATTGAAAATGGTGGGTCAGTGGGTACCAAATGGGCACGCGTCGGCCGCGAAAGCGCCGCTTATGTGAACATGGCAGACAATGCCGCGTTTGTGATGAATGATGATGATTTATATATTGGGCTGGAGAACGGCACCTGCGTATGGACTATGGCGGGCGTCAGCTCACTGACCGCCTGCAATACAGATGAGAATCCGGATGAACTGTACATTGGGTATCGCGGCGGTAAAGGAACCCTGAAACTGGTCGGCTCCGGTCTTACGGTTCAGGCCGACGCCCTTTATCTTGGCTCCGGTGACGGTGAATGGTCATCGCCGCAGGCAACGCTCGAATTTGTCCTGGATGCAGGGGGCGGTTCAGCGATTATTACCGGCAGTACGTCTATCGCCTCAGTCGGCAGCGCACACCTGGTGCTCAGTGCCTCGGTCGATCTGGCGCAGCAGGATATTGTCCTGATTGAGACGACCGGGACGGGAGCAATTGGCGGAAACGGTGTATTTAATACGGTTAACGGAGTCGCGGCCGAGGAAGGGGCCGTTGTGGATGTGGGCGGCAATACTTATTCCCTGACGTATCAATATGAAGCCGGAGGCGATGGGTATCTGAACGATGTGGCATTGATTTTTATTAAGAAAACATCCTGGGCCTCGGATCCCTCGCCTCAGGGAGGCGACAAAACAGACCCCGATCATACGATTCTGTCCTGGCAGCCCGGCCCGGAAGCCATCCGCAGCGAGGTCTATCTGGGTACAGACCCGATGGATGTGGCCAATGCCCGCAAGCTCGTCGGCGATGTCAACGGCGACGGAATAACGGATATTCTGGATCTGGCGGCCCTTGCGGCTCAATGGCTCGGTGCGCCGGCCGATCCCTGTCCTGATCTGGACTACAGTGGGCTGGTGGACCTGGCCGATGCCGCCGATCTGGCACGTGACTGGGAACGCTCGGCCGATGCCCTGTATCTGGGAGCTACGGCCGGAAACACAATGGATCCGGGGCCGCTTACGACGGGCACGACGTATTACTGGCGGGTCGATACGGTTCGCTGTGACGGGATCGAGGCCGGACCGGTGTGGAGTTTTCAGACAAAAGTGCCTGCTTTTCCGGGGGCGGAGGGGTTTGGCAAATGGGCCTCCGGCGGCCGTGGCGGGACGGTTTATCGGGTTACCAATCTAAACGATTCCGGCCCGGGGTCTTTCCGTGATGCTGTCAGTGCGACCAATCGAACAGTGATCTTCGATGTGGCCGGCGTGATTCAAATAGGCGAGCGGATCGTCATGAGCAAAGATATTACGATTGCCGGACAGACGGCCCCCGGCGAGGGCGTTATGATCTACGGCAACGGTGTTTCGTATACTGATGCCAACCGTTCCATTACCCGGCACATGCGGTATCGAATGGGCAAAATCGGAACCAGCGGCAAGGATGCGATTGCCCTCGCTGACGGAACCGATATGATCTTCGACCACCGCTCCGTTTCATGGGGCCGCGATGAGAATTTCTCCATCAGCGGCGGCAGCGACGAGGACCCCGGCTTTATAACGATTCAGGACTCTATCATCGGCCAGGGACTCGAAACCCATTCCTGCGGCGGCCTGATTCAGAACTGGAACGGTGTCAGCTTGTTTCGCAATCTTTATATCGACAACAACACCCGAAATCCCAAGGTTAAGGGAGTCAATGATTTTACCAATAATGTTGTTTATAACTGGAACGTGGCCGCTTATATTCTCGGCGACTCGGCGGCGGATTCTTACGCGAATGTATTGAATAACTATTTTATCAGCGGTCCGAATACGGGCGCCGCGCCCTTCACACGCGGCAATCTGAACTTTCATATTTACGCGTCTAACAACTGGCATGATTCCAATAAGAATGGCTCCCTTGACGGGTCGATTCTTTCGCAGGCGGCCTATGGAACGGTAGACTGGCAGACTGTCCCCTATGATTATCCCGGTGTAAAAACGATGCTGACCCCGCCGGCGGCAGTCAAGACAGTTGCATCACGAGCGGGCGCTTCCATCCCAATGCGAGATCGGACCGACCGGCGGCTTGTGGAGGAATTGGCCTCTTACGGAACGATGGGACAACTGATTTCTGACGAATCCGCCTCACCGATGAATGGGGTGGGGATTCTGGAGAGCGGCTATCAGTCCAAGGATACCGACTGGGACGGTATGCCCGATTACTGGGAGCAGGCCAGTGCGGGACTGGATCCCTATACGCCAGACAACAACGGCGATCTCAATAATAACGGATACACCAACCTCGAGGAATATTTGAACTGGCGGGCCGATCTGCATTCAGACGTACAGAAAAACACCCCCCTCGATATGGACCTGCGGAAATGCACCCCCGGATTCGGCAGCGGCGCCGTGTTCACCGTTTCCAACGCTGTTGGGGGCAGTGTACAGCTTTTAGCCGATGATTATACGGCCCGGTTTACTCCCGATACCGATTATACCGGCCCGGCAGCTTTTGATTTTACCGTGAACGATGGAGCCGCGGCGACTGAAACGGTTTGCTTATTTGTTTCCGAGTTTGGCGGTTGTCCGCAGGATCCCGTTTACCCATCCGCTCCGGTTTCCGGGTTGAGTTATAAATATTATGAAAGCATCTGGGAATATCTGCCGACCGGCTTTGATTCAATGCGAGTGATTGACAGCGGAGTCATAGCCAACTTTGATATCAGCGGTGCCGGCCGAGACGACTATTTTGTTTACTTGTTTGAGGGATTTATTAATGTGCCCGCAGACGGCCTGTATACCTTCTATGTCAATTCCGATGACGGCAGTCGGCTGTATATTAATAACGGCATTGTGGTAAGCAATGACGGGATGCACGGCTCGCGAGAACTGGCTGGGAACGTTTCGCTGCGGGCCGGACTGCATAGGATCAAACTGACCTATTTTGAATATGACGGCGATCAGCAGCTTGATGTGCAATGGGCCGGGCCCGGCTTTTCCAGGCAGCCCATCAGCGAGGCGCAGTTGTACCATGGTTCGCTGGATATCATTCCGCCGGATGTTCCGGTGGGCCTGTGGGCACAGGCAGACAATGACACGGTGATGCTGGACTGGGAGGATAACACCGAAAGCGACTTGGCCGGATACAATGTGTACCGGACAACCACTTCAGGCATGATGTATGTGCAAGTCAATGAATCATTGCTGTCAACTTCTGCCTATATTGATTCGGATGTAGAGGTCGGCACTCTCTATCACTATGTTGTCACGGCCGTGGATTTTTCTTTCAATGAATCGAATTATCCGTACGAAGTCTCTGCTGTGCTCGTCAGCTCCGGGATCAGCACTCTTATTCAGGAATATACGACAGGTTTTTGCGGTGTAGACGGAACCGTGGACAACAACAACGCCGGCTTTACCGGGTATGGATTTGCCAATGCTGATAACGTGACCGGAAGCGGTATAGACTGGAGGATCAACGTGGCCGCGGCCGGAACGTATACGCTGTCCTGGCGGTTTGCCAACGGGAGCACTGCTGATCGGCCTGCAAATTTTCTGGTCAATGGAACAACAGTGATATCTGGTGTCAGTTTCCCTGTCACGGGCGGCTGGACAACCTGGAGTGAGGTTTCCCGGACGGTGACGCTGCCGGCGGGTATTTTGACTATTCGGCTTGAGGCAACCGGCAGTGCCGGGCCGGCGAATATCGACTATATCCGGATTGCGGGTGCCGATGTGAAGCCGTCCCATTGTCCATAACCGGAAAGCGGCAACACCATGTGGTTCACGCGATCATTCGGATCAAGCCCCAGAAAAAAAGAATAATAAAGACGGTAATCAGGCAACTGACGAAAAAGCCGATGGTGTCGCTTCGAGTCCATTTGCAGAATTCCCAGTGGGTTCCGGGCAGCAGTTTATTGTGATCAAACCGGGTGGGATCGGCATAGCTTTTTTCCAGTTCGGCCGCATCTTCCTGGGGGTCCGGAAGGACAGGGGTTTTCATTTTAACATAAAACCTCGTGATAGTTTCCTCGAGCCCCGCATCGCGGGTCACCAGACTGATCGGAATTAAAAAAACAAACGGCAGCACACAGGCGATCAGATAGCGGATTGTCAGCAAGCCGGAGGGCATCATGGATTGAAGATCAAATCCCAGCAGGTCGGCAATAATCAACTCCGTGTGCAATCGTCCGATACCTTCAAAAGCGGAAGTTTCATCGTCCGGGTCGATTCGCACGACTGAATCGTAATAAATGCCGGCCGGAGGTACAATCACGGGTTTCCGGATTCTTTGCCCGGCCAGGTCGGCCGGACCGATGGCCACATCCTCCTGCGAGGCAGGCATTGGAAGCAGCCGCACCTGCTCATGGGTCTGCCGGGTCAGCCACTCGGATTGCCGAACGGAGGCAAACACGGGAAGGATTTGCGGAAGAAATGCCAGCAGAATCGAACAGGCGATTACTTCCGTATAGACTGCCTTTAGTGTCAGCCGTTTCCAGAACAAGAGAAGCAGGACAGGCGCCCCAAAGATCATATTTAAAGAAGGCAGCGCCTTGACCAGATGGATAATGCTGTAGGTGGTCACGGAGACATAAATTCCCAGCAGCAAGAAGCAGGCGATGGCAATTCGAGAGGCGTTGATATAATGTCTCTGGCTCCTGTTTTTGACCAGGGGTTTATAGAGATGGCGGACAAACAGGGCCGACAGATAAACACAGACCGCATCAAGGGTAGACATATTGGCGCCAAGAATTCCGGCGATCATAATCCCGCGCAGGCCCGGTCCAAGCAGGTTACGGCTGAGGATGCCCCATGCCATGTCCGGATCGGAGATGGATTGCCGATATAGGGCAAAGGCGAACAGGCCGCACAAGGCCCAGGCAATGGTCAAAAGCCGTTTGGTATAGGCCCCGCCGATATTAGCGATTTGCGCCGTCAATTCATCTCGGGCTGAGCCGTTTAGACTCATGTTTCCCTGGTGACCGGTGATTCCAATCATGGTTACCAGGACCAGCGCAGCGATGGAATTCCAGGCGAATTCATTGCTTCCGGATCCAAAAACAAACAGCATGTGATCCGGAATCCGCGAGGTAAATTCACCCCATCCGCCCAATTTAATCAGTGAGGCGGGGATCAGGATTACCGAAAAAATAATGATCAGAAAGCCCTGAATGGTATCGGTTGTTGCGGCGGCCTTAAACCCGCCGAGAATGACATAAAAGCCGATAAACATTGTATAGATCAAATAAAACCAAAAGGGCTTTGTATAGGATGCGTATGCGCTGATATGACCCTGTTTATATAAAGTATCCAGTTTTTTGTATTCTTCTTTCAGCGACGAATCAAGCCGTCCGGATTTATAGTCATTGTCCAGATTGCGGTAGCGGCCGTAGGCCTCCACCATCTGGCGTTCGGCCTGTGTGCATTTATCGATCGGTTTGATCGTCATGGCCTGGAATGTCCGCAGAGAGGCCTTATAGCCGATCCCCATGATCAGAATACTCAGCCAGATCCCGACAAAGGCATAAATGGAAGGCAGAATCCGGCTCCTGAAGCGATCTTCGAATAACTCGGCCATGGTCACCAGTCGAACCCGACGAAACCAGGCAGCCATGAACCAGTGATAGGGGCCGGTAAAAACGCCGATCAGCATCAGCCAGACACCGCCGAGTCCTTTGTGAAACGTAAAACTGGCTGTTCGAATGGCGCTGTTGGCGTCGCTGAGCGTGCCCATATTTAAAAAGAACTGGTAAAATTTGTTCATGGACCGTCCGGCCAGAAAAAAATCCTCCTCACAGTGAATCTTGCTGTAAATCTTCTTGCCGATATAAGCAATCGTAAACAGATAGGGGATAAGAATCAGAAGATCCAGCGGATGAAACCCCAATATGTCCATCAGATTCCTTTTTTCATTGTACAAAACGGCCGTTCTGCACTGACCGGCGGTGATCTGTTTCCGTTATCAAGTCCTCACTTGAATTATAGCAGAGATAGAATGCTCATTCCAGTTTGTTTTGGATGTTTTATAGGAGGGACTGGGAGAATAAAAATAATAGAGGGGCCCGCATTGGAAACCAATACGGGCCCGAAATCATTGAGGCTGTCAGTTCGCCTTTCTGCAGGCAGACTTTGCTTAGTAACAGGCCTCCTGGGTGTTGGTGCAGTTCATCCAGGCCGCTGCGAAATCAGCAAAGTCTTCCAGGTTGACGATACAGTCTTCGTTGAAGTCCATCGAATCATAGGCGGCCCCATCCAAAAAGGACGCATGACAGGAATCTGATCCGACAAGGATATCTACCGTATCACTGGACTGTTTATCCGTGTCATCTGCGGTCAATCGGAAGGTATAGATCCCGGCTACGGTGATTGTTACACTGGCGCTGGTCGCATTCTCAGGGCTGATGACCGTTGAGGCAGGCCCGCTGACCTGGGTCCAGAGTATGGAAACGGCGCCGGGAGGATCGGGATTGCCGTCATCAGAAACAGCGCCGGTCAAATTAATCGTTTCCTGATCGGCCGTTCCGCTTTTGCCTATCCAGGATACCTGATCCGGACCGGCATCCACAATTGGCGCCTCATTATAGTCCGTGGAAAACGACCAGTAGAAGCCCAAACCGGCATCAGGATCGGCACTGGGATCGTGGCAGTCCACCACCCAATAAAAATCATTCGCATCCGGAAGCGGCTGGATGCCGTAGGTGGGAAAATTGTCGGTATTGATCTCGACCGACGAGATTCCCGCCGTCAGCGATACTTTATCCATCTGGGGACGGTTGGGGTCAGCCCCGAAATACACATCGCAGGAAACCGGGCTGACTCCGTCGTTTGGGTCCGGCAGCGTCCAGCTCAAGGTCAGCGGGCTGGAACTGACAGTGCTTCTGTCAGCCGGGTTCGGACTGTGAGCCAGATTTTTTGCTTGCTTAATAAAAACCAGGGCCAGATCGTTATTCTCAAAATCCTCATCGGCATCGTATGCATAAGACAGGGAATAAACATTCCCTCCCAGAACCAGCAACGTTCCTTCAGCGGCCGGGCCGCCGTTGAGCGTGTTAAATACGCCTGTCCCTCCGATGTCATAGCTGCTGGTGGCATGTACCAGCACAATATCTTCGGCCGGCGGCTGTGCGATGGTACTGAGCATCAGGTGGGCATCGCCTGCTTCGCCGATATAGGAACGCTGGCAGGAAATGGTGCTGGCTCCGCCGGCATCTAAGACAAACTTCATGACAGCGGTACCGCCGGGATTGTTCGCCGTAAGGCGAATGCGGTCCACATTTACAGTTACGTTCGAGCCGATCAGCGTAAAGAGACCGGTGCCGCCGTCTTCACCGATATACAGTTCCTCTCCGTCATCGGCGTCCACATTGATGACAATCGAACTGCTGTCGGACAGGGTCCATTCGCAATAGCCGTTTTCAAGGCCGATATACAAATCATCATTGTTCATCAGGAAGGAACCATTGCCCGACATATTCACGAAGGCCGCCGTATTTCTGCCGACTCGGCTCCAGGCAAAGCCGACCGAGCCGCCGTCTTCAATATTCAGCGTTTGCCCGTCCCGTATAACAAGCCGTGAACTGAACGGACCTTCGGCGGTATTTAAGGTACATACGGAGGTGCCGCTGAACGGAAGATTGACATGCTCGGAGCCGTCCGGCTTAAATCCCTTGTCCCAGTTGGCTCCATCGGCCCAGTTGCCCAGCTCGGCATTCCAGTTGAAATCAGCCCTTCCGCGGGTACTGAGAATGCTGAGAACTAAGAATAGAAAACAGACTTTCTTCATCATGTTACCGTCCTCCAAAAAAAGTTTTCATCTTTTCTTTTTTCCATTCGCATGCGTTCTTAGTTTCTTTACGAACGATTTCATTGTCGTAAATTTGAATTTTTTCTACAAGGCTGTTTTACGCATAAATTATCTTACTTTTGCGCAGGAGAAGGCAATCGGTCAGTTGGGAGATTTATTTCACGCAGAAAAAATCTTGGTTTCGCGCAGGACTGTTGATCGAGATTGAATCTTGACTTTTTCGGTGCGATATGATATCTTTTTTTCGGCTTGATGGAACCGGAAAAAGTAAGTCTGCGAATAACCGGGGAAGGGAAAAGTCGGATGAAAAATCATCTGAAAATCGCATTTGTTCACTGTGAGGACGGCCATAACGAACGGGGAATCGGCGGGGGCATTACCCAGTATATTCGCAACAAAGGCCACTGGCAGTTGATCGCCTGGCCTGATACCTCTTTCGAGTCTTTGTCGTTTCTAAAACGGCAGGGATGCAGGGGGGCGATTGTCAACATTCAAACCTCTGCCAGGGCAAAAGAGCTTCTGAAGGTTGGTATTCCGATCATTGCTTATTCAACCTTGCAGGATATGGGCAACATTCCGTATATCAGCACAGATTCAAAAGCAGTGGCCCGAATGGCGTTTGATTATCTGGCGGCTAAGCAATTTGAGCATTTTGCTTTTTTCGGCCTTACCGAGGCCCGCTGGTCATCTGAACGACTCGATTATTTCGCATCGTTTATCTCCCGTGCTGGCCATACCCTCCATGATTTCAGAACCAAACCCATACACATATCGGGTACGCTGACCTCCTTTCCGAAACTCTGGATCAATGCTACGTTGAAACGGGGCCAGCGGGAACTTATCGCCTGGCTCAAAAAACTGCCCAAACCAATTGCCGTTTTAGCCAGTTGTGATATCTTGGGATGCCATTTAAGCGTATTCATCGAGGAAGCGGGACTGTCCATCCCGGACGAAGTGGCCGTTCTGGGGATTGATAACAATGAAGCTCTGTGCAACATCTGCTCGGTGCCGATGTCCAGCATTGCCCTGAACCTGCACAAAGCCGGCTATGACGCCGCGGAACTGCTTGACGCAATCATTGCCGGGAAAGACGAGATGCGAGGCCAGCAGATTAAAATCCTGCCGATGCACATCAAGGAACGCGGCTCTACGGAAATCTTTGCCGTCAATGATGAGGATGTTGTCATGGCCCTCAAGTATATTCGCTGCCAGAGCCACCAGCCGCTGCAGGTGGATGATATTGCCCGTCATGTCTGTGTAAGCAAGCGGCTGCTGCAAAAAAAATTTCAACAATTCCTCAAAAAATCTATCCACGAGGAAATCATTCAGGCCCATTTTCGAAACGCGCGATCCTTGCTGGTTGAAACCAACCTGTCTATCGAGAAGATTGCATGGCAGTCGGGCTTTGGCTCCAGTGCGAAGATGAGACGGGCCTTTCTCGAGATGACGGGTAGGCTGCCTCATGCCTATCGTCAGAGTTGCAGGCCCCAGTAAAAGGAACGGCCGGAGCTATCGTCCAATCAGCCAGCAGCGGGCAAACTGCGTCCATTCGGCCAGTCCAAGCCGGCCGTCGGCATCCAGATCCAGGGATACGCTCCGGGCGCTTTCGTCCAGCCAAAGATTGCAGAATAAGGCCAGGTCTGATATGTCGACAACGTCACTTCCGTCCAGGTCGCCGTACAGAAGGGTCCCTGCCCCGGCGATAACAATGGCGGGTACATCGGCGGCGGTATCCAGCGTATAGACATAGGGCGGACTAAAAACCGAATCCGTGCCGGGAGCAATTTTATCTGTGCAGGTATCATAAATATTGCCGACCGTTCGAATCAGTCCGGTGGTGCCGGCGTCTGCGTATATCGGGTTTCTCACATGGTCGTAATAATTGTGTTCGCTCAGAATTTGAGCATCCTGACGGGCATTGGAGCAGTAATAGTTTCCGGAGCAGCTAAAATAGTTGTTGTACATATGAATGGTCCCGCCCGTAGAGGCCGGCATCCGCTGATCGCAGCCGAAACCGTACCAGTTATGATGAAAGGTGATGTGGGCCTGATCGGCAATGTGTACAAATCGATGGTCTGCCAGCGAAGGATACTCAAAACGGCACCAGGAAATCGTGATAGAATCGGCACCGTTGTTCATGTCAACGGCGCCGTCTCCGCAGTCATAGATCCGGCAGTGAGTAATCAGAATGTTTGTTGCGCCCCAGATGGTAATGCCGTCACCGGCGGGATTGGTGATATTCAGATTTCGTACAATGATATTGTTACAGGACTGGCTGTCGCTTAAATCAAGACACCCGATCAGCGTGGCATTAGGATCCACTCCTTCAAAGGTTTTATTGGGTTTGGGCTGCACCTTGCCGTTCAGATCAATTGTACCGGAAATGCGAATGACATAGGGGCTGGCCGACGTAGCATAATATTTGAAAGCATTCAGGGTGCTGACATTCACTGTCAAACCGCCGGCTCCTCCGCTAGCGCTGCCGCCGAAGCCGTCTGCGGCCATACCGTATGAAGATGTAAGGACACAGAAGAAAAGGCATGTTACGATGGTATTTGCTTTCATAACCGTCTCACTTATTGATTTCTGAATTCCTTGTTTGATGAACTTCTATCCCGGCTTCTAATGCCCCCGGTTGACCATTTCTATGGATTAGAATAATAATTCGATGGAGAAAAAACAAGCGGAAACGGCCGACCGGGTAAAATATGCGCATTATAGTTTTTTGGAATGCACGAAAATGCACTCCGGTCGCCTCGATATTTGAATAGCAAAAGCAGTAACTCGCGGTTTTTTCCTGCTGCGCGAAATTAACCTGTATTCTGCGCGAAATCAACTTGTTTTTGACTCACGCTTTATCTACAATCAATACCATTGCAGGGAAGAAGTACTGCTTCGTGAAGAGGAAATGGACATCTGAATCTATGTTTGGCGACTGCGGAGGCGGTGTATGGCTCCGTATTTTTTATGCGAGTGACTCGGAATTCAGGGATTGTGTTTGTATTGTTTTGTATTAAGCTTTTGATCGGAAGCGGCTTGTTGGAAAACAGTACCGATATATCACGGGTTTCGGCGGCGTCGGACAAAACGGCCCCGATTCATTGTTCGCGGCCCCGGGAGTTTCTGGCCTCGGCGGAATCGACCCGAACCAAGTCTGCGGTCTGGTGTTCTGACACGGGAGATGGTATGTATAAAAATCCCATTCTTCATGCGGATTATTCTGATCCGGATGTGATCCGGGTCGACGAGGCCTATTATATGACGGCCTCCAGTTTTACGCATTTTCCCGGTCTGCCGATCCTTCGTTCCGAGGATCTTGTCAATTGGCAGCTCATTGGGTATGCCGTGCAGCGGTATCCGGGCAATCAGTTTGACATGCCCCGTCCCGGTAAAGGCATTTGGGCGCCGAGCATTCGCTGCCATGAAGGCCGAACCTATATTTACTGGGGCGACCCGGATGCGGGTATTTACAGAGTCTGCGCCCCGTCGCCGGAAGGGCCCTGGGAACCGCCGACTCTGCTGCTGCCCGGCAGGGGATTGATTGATCCCTGTCCTTTTTGGGATGACGACGGCCGGGCGTATCTGGTTCACGCCTGGGCCAAAAGCCGTGCCGCCTTTAACAGTGTTCTGACCCTGAGAAATATGTCTCCTGACGGCAGCCAAATCAGTCCGGAAGGCACACATATTTTTGACGGACGAAAAGACCATCCGACGATTGAAGGCCCAAAACTGTATAAGCGAAACGGATACTATTACGTTTTTGCCCCGGCCGGCGGTGTTTCTCATGGATGGCAAACCGTGCTGCGGTCAAAACATATCACCGGACCTTACGAGGCAAAAATTGTCCTTGAGCAGGGTTCGACCCCCATCAATGGTCCGCATCAGGGCGGCTGGGTAGAAACGCCCGAACATCGTTCTTGGTTTATCCATTTTCAGGACGCGGGGGCCTATGGACGCATTCTTCATCTTCAGCCCATGACCTGGAAGAATGACTGGCCGGTTATAGG
The DNA here is from genome assembly GCA_018433925.1 of Phycisphaerae bacterium. Taxonomy (GTDB): domain Bacteria; phylum Planctomycetota; class Phycisphaerae; order Sedimentisphaerales; family Anaerohalosphaeraceae; genus JAHDQI01. The sequence goes on from JAHDQI010000087.1 coordinate 26,389, forward strand.
AATAGACTCGAACGGAGATGGAACCGGCGAACCGGTTCTGGTTCATACAAAACCCGTAGTCAAGGAAAAGAGTCCGGAGGCAACGCCGAGCGAAAGCGACGAATTTAACACCGGTAGGCTGGGTCTGCAATGGCACTGGCAGGCCAATCCCCGGCCGCAATGGGTTCAGTTCAGAAAGCAAGCGAACCAGTTGCGTCTGCTTGCGATTCCGCACCCTCTCCCGGAGCCGGATCTGCGGGGAGTCCCAAATTTGCTGCTCCAGCGGTTTCCCGCGCCTGATTTTCAGGCAACTGCGAAGATGCAGCTTTTCCCGGAGACAGGCGCTCCCCGGGCCGGGCTGGTGATTACAGGCGATGACTATGCCTGTATTGAATTGGCCCTTCAGGGTCGGAAGATTCACCTGCGTCAGGTCGCTTTTCAGCATGGAAAAGAACAAGTTGTGGAAGACATGCCATATCAAGACAGCCCTGTTTTTCTGCGAGTACAGATTTCTTCTCCGGATGCCCTTTGCAGGTTCAGTTACAGTTCCGATGGACAGCGGTTTACTGCGATTGGCAAAGCGTTTACGGCCCGGCCCGGCCGATGGGTTGGCGCCAGGATGGGCCTCTTTTGCATCTCGCAGGTCCCCCTGAATCCGGCCGGTTATGCTGATTTTGATTGGTTTCGGGTTGAATAAAACGTTACGGCATGGGCTTTAAATCTTCCCACTGTACCACCCACTGCCCGTTGTCAGGAAAGCCGGGTGCTTGCCTGTCCGGACAGCCGTCCCAGCCGGCCGCCATCATGGCCGCGGCCGTCAGCAATCCCCCATTGCCCGGCAGATACAAAGGCAGATTTTCCCGCTGATAGTTATGTCCGTTGGGCCAGTAAAAATTCTTTTTAGAGTCGATAAAAAACGCGTCGATCGCCAGTTCCGGCAGACCAACCCGCGCTGCCGTCATCGCCAGCATCGGATAATCCCAACCCCACGTATCCGGCCATTGCCAATTCTCAAAAACCCAGCGGGCCGTCTTCCGCATCGTCTCGTCTTCGACCAGCGGCGTCTTGGGCAGCAGCCCCAGTGCCGCCAGCATCGAGGGATGATCGGTTATATTTGTATAAGGCGGCGGCTCAATGGCCGTATAGACTCCCTCACGCATCGGCAGCGCCGACAAGCGGTTTATTATAGGGTCCCATTTTTCTTCCCGTTCCAGACCCATACGCTGCCGCCACTGCTGGGCCGTATGCAGCCCCCACTGCCAATAGCACAATTCGTATGTTGGATTCCACGTTCGGTCATGGGCGTAATTTTCCTGCGCGGGGATCACCGGCGGCCCCAGCACATAGCGTCCGCTGTCTGCGTCCCAATGAGCAAAATCAGCCATAAACTTTGCTGTCTCAAACACCATCTCTTTGTACCGGTTCAGCGTTTCCGGCGTGGGCTTTTGCCGGTACACCAGTTCGGCATAGTAAATCGGATGCGGTTGCTGCCAGATCAGCATTGGTCCAATGCCCGACGGGGAATCCTCTCCGTTCGGATTGGTCATCTTCGGCCAGCGGACGCCTGCGTATCCCTGCCGCTCGGCGATCGCGCGCGCCGCCGGAAGAATCTCCCGATACCATTCCAGACTGGGCTCCAGCATCTCCAGTCGGCCCCACAGGGCAAAATGCACGCTGTGCCACCAGTGCATCTCCAAATGAAATTTACCGAACCAACTGTTGCATGTCAGCCCCGTCTCCTGCGGCGGATATTTCTGCGCCGACTGAATCGCCGTCAAATACTGTGAAAGAATAATTCGTCGCTCCAGTTCCTTCCAGCGCGGATCCTTGCTCCCTGAAAGGTCAATCGCTCCCCCCGAAGTCCAGAACGCTTTCCATTGCTCCGCGCACAGACGGCGGGTGGATTCAAAATCCGCCGAAACGGCCCCCCCCTCTGTTTCCTCGAATAAAACAGCACCGTCAAACGCCGCATCTTTTATTGTCGGCGCCCATTGATATTCGTGCTCGGTGATTTGCTGAATCCGCCCGCGGCCTGAAAACGCCGCCGTACAAAGATATTGTTTCTGATCCATGACTCGTTCAAAGATAGCCCGCCGCGGTTCCTGCAATTTTATTTTTGTGCGATGTTTTTTGGGCGAGGTCCAATCCGCCGGATCGGTCCCCCATGTGCTTGCGGCATACGGAAACTTTACCGAAACGCCGATTCGACCCGCCGCGATCAAAGGAGATTGGATTTTGACAGCAATCAGATCCTTTTGAGGATGCACGCACGTTTGAACCGTTACCGGCTGTCCGTCGAAAGTAAACTGGCTGATCAGCAGGCCCTCCCAGAGGATTAGTTGCTGATCGATAGTTTTTAGATTTTCCGGGCCTGCCGCCGTGCCGTCTGCTTTCTTCAGGACCAGTCCGATCAGTCCCAGCGTGATCTGATGCGGATTGGCCCGCAGGTATTCAGCCGCCTTATTTTTCTGATTGCGGTTATACAGGACCTTGCGGCCATAGGTATCAATCTCCACAAACGTATCTGCCAGTGTAAACCCTTCCGTATTAGGGAATGTATGCCACCCCCATTCGGCCATCGTAGTCAGCGGTATGCCTTCCGCATACGCCTCCGGAAACGTTTGCAGGCCCGTGATGTCGGCTGTAAACGCGAATTTTCCGTTGCCCACTGAAAGCGGCGAAAACGCGTGAACCTCATTCACCTTGACATTGTGACGGCTGACCAGTGCATATCGATCAATCTTCTCCTTTCCCAAAAGACTGCCTCCGCCGGCCAGATACTCCAGGTAATCCTCCATATTGGTATAACCGTCATTGTCCGGATCGCTGTGGGTATCTGAAAAGTCTCCTTCCGGAGAATGAGGATTCAATCTGTGCTCCCGTTCCCACCAGTCCGGCAGGCCGTCACGATCCGAATCTTGCGGTACGGGTCCGCCTTTTAAAATCGGATACCCCCCCACATCCTCCTGGCTGTCAATAATACCCGGCAGGTTGTCTTTGCCCCCGCGGAAAGTAAATGAATTCTTCTTCACATCCTCAATAATTCGCCTATCAATCGCATCGCGTTTCGGACGGGTAGCTCCCACATCATTCAGTACGTTATCATAGAGTTCCTCGACAGGATGAGTGGTTACGTAGGACGGAAAAAACGGCTGGTCGCTGCGAATATCCTTTTCTTTTGCGTAATTGGGTGAAGCGCCTGCCCAGTTGTTGTTGTCATACTGGGGTCGTCCCTCCATTTTATTGCCGGTCATATAAAACTTTTGGGGATTGCCCGTTTTCATCTGATCGCCGTCCGGCCGCATCAGCAGAAAGTGCGTCGTGGCCGGCCCCGGCAGATAGAGATTGTTGACAAAATTACACCGCATTACGCCTCCATCGGTCGTCCGGTGTCGCCAGTTATAGATCACATTGTTGCGAATATCACAATAACCCGCATAATTTCCGTCGGGTTCCAGTCCTCCGGCCAGCGACCAGTTCCGCCCGGCACAATGTACCAGCAGATTATGATGATAACTTCCGATGTTGCCGCTGATCGAGGCAGCGAATGAATGCTTACCATAATGATAGGAATTATGTAGGGCTTCAGAAATGATATTGCGAGAAAAGGTAATGTTCTTGGCTCCGCGTGAGCTGAGCCCTTCATCCAGTGACCAACTGATCGAACAGTGATCAATGATACAGTGATCACAGCCGGCCATTCCCATCCCGTCCATCGGGATTTGGGCCGCATCCCCCACGCGTGTACGGATAAACCGGATAATCGCATCGGTTGTGTTGTACATGCCGAAGGAATAGCCCGCCACGCAGATGCCCTCGCCCGGGGCGGTCTGACCGGCTACATACACATCCCCCCCGTTCGAAGGGATAGTCAGTTTGTTCTTCAGAAAAATCGTCCCGCCTACCCGAAAGACGACAATCCGCGGCCCCTTTTCTA
>JAHDQI010000346.1 GCA_018433925.1 Phycisphaerae bacterium
GATTCGACCCTCCTTTGTCCTCGGCGGCCGGGCCATGGATATCGTCTATGATCCGACCTCGCTGGAGGCCTGTGTCCGGGAAGCCATTGAAGTCTCCGGTGAGCATCCGATCCTGATCGATAAATTCCTCGATGACGCCACCGAGCTGGACGTAGACGCCATCTGCGACGGGAAAACCGTGGTCATTGGCGGAATCATGGAACACATTGAGGAAGCCGGCGTACATTCCGGCGACAGCGCCTGCATCCTGCCGCCGTTTTCCCTTTCGCAGAAAATCATCGAAGAAATCAAGCGGCAGACCCGGCTGCTGGCCCTCGAGCTGAAGGTCAGCGGCCTGATCAACATTCAGTTTGCCGTCAAGGAGGAGGAAATTTACATCCTTGAAGTCAATCCCCGCGCCTCCCGGACGATCCCCTTTGTCAGCAAGGCCATCGGCGTGCCCCTGGCCAAACTGGCCGCCAAGGTCATGGCGGGCATCACGCTCGAAGAACTGGGCTTTACGCAGGAGGTTCAGCGGTCCCATTATTCGGTCAAAGAAGCCGTCTTCCCGTTTCTCAAATTCCCCGGCGCCGATGTCCTCCTCGGACCCGAAATGCTCTCTACCGGAGAGGTTATGGGCATCAGCCATGATATCGGCCTGGCCTATGCCAAATCGCAGGTGGCCGCCGGAAACACCCTGCCGGAAGGCGGCACGGTGTTTATCAGCGTAAGGGACGCAGACAAGCCCAGGGCGGTCGATCTGGCCAGGCGGTTTCACGAACTGGGCTTTAAAATCATAGCCACCCGAGGAACCTGCATCATGCTGATCGAAAATAATATCCCATCGGAATTTGTACGCAAGGTTGCCGAGGGACGCCCCAATATCGTCGATAGGATTATCAACGGCCAGGTCCACCTGATTATCAATACCACCATCGGCGAGCAGACCATTCGCGACTCCTTCTCAATCCGGCGGTCGGCCCTCGACCATCAGGTTCCCTATGCCACCACGATCCGCGGGGCCGCCGCGATCGTACAGGCCATTGAAGCCGTTCAAAAGCAGGAACTGACCGTAAAACCGATACAGGCCTATTACAAATGAAAACGCCCATGCACAAAGCGATCTTATATCTCGAAGACGGCACAACGTTCGAAGGAACCTCTTTCGGAGCCCGGTCCGTGATCTGCGGCGAAGTGGTCTTCAATACCGCCATGACCGGCTACCAGGAAATCCTCACCGACCCGTCCTACCATGAACAGATCATCACCATGACCTATCCCATGATCGGCAACACCGGCGTCAACCCGCTCGATTGGGAGGCCTGCAAACTGGACTGCGCCGGCTTTGTCGTCAGGGAAAACTGCCCCTGGCCGAGCAACTGGCGCAGCCGCAAAACCCTCAGCGACTACCTTTGCGAAAACAACATCGTCGCCCTCGAAGGCATTGACACCCGGCAACTGGTCCGGCATATTCGCACCCGGGGAGCCATGCGGGCGGTCCTTTCCTCAACGGAACAAAAAATTTCCGTGCTTCGAAAAAAACTGGACGACTATCCCGGTCTGGTCGGCCGGGATATTGTCAAAAATGTCACATCCCGCAAGGGCTACCTGTGGGACAAGGGAGTTGTCGATGTGCTTGAGGACAAAGAGATTCTCCCGGAGATCAAATATACGGTGGTGGCCTATGACTTCGGCATCAAGCACAATATCCTTCGGCTGCTGCGCTCCCACGGCTGCCGGGTGGAGGTCGTTCCTGCCCGGACATCCGCCGAGGAAGTCATGGCCAAAAAGCCGAACGGGATTTTCCTGGGCAACGGTCCCGGCGACCCGGCCGCGGTCACCTATGCGGTCGAGAATGTCCGAAAACTGCTCGGAAAAGTGCCGATTTTCGGCATTTGCCTCGGCCATCAACTGCTGGGGCTGGCCCTCGGCGGCCGAACTTACAAACTCAAATTCGGCCATCACGGAGCCAATCATCCCGTCAAGAATCTCGATACCGGAAAAATTGAAATTACCTCGCAGAATCACGGGTTTTGCGTCGATCTCGATTCGCTCAAAGACAAGGACGTGACGATGACTCACCTGAACCTCAATGACAACACGAGCGAGGGAATCCGAGCCGACAAAGTCAAGGCCTTTTCAGTCCAGTACCACCCGGAGGCCTCGCCGGGACCGCATGACTCCCGGTATCTGTTTCAGCAGTTTGCCGACTGGATGGAAAAAGATGGAAAATAAACCAAAAAAGGCCGCCGGAAAACTCTGCGGCCGAATACGCCTGGAGGGACTCGAACCCCCAACCCTCGGTTCCGAAGACCGATGCTCTATCCAATTGAGCTACAGACGCCTGTAATCCGGAATATACAGCAAAACCCGAAAAGGTGCAAGAACAAAGAACAGGACAATTTTTGATGACAAATTCGCAAAGTCCATTTATAACAATCGTATCCGGCCTTCCGCGATCCGGCACCTCCATGATGATGCGGGCGGTGGAGGCCGGAGGACTGCCTGCCCTGGTCGATCATGTCCGAAAAGCCGATGCAGACAATCCAAAGGGATATTACGAATTCGAGCCCGTCAAGAAGACCCAAGAAGATCCCTCCTGGCTCCAACAGGCCCCCGGCAAAGTCGTCAAGATGGTCTATCGCCTCCTGTACGACCTGCCCGACGAATTTGAATACCGCGTCCTTTTCATGCAGCGTGATCTGCAGGAAGTGCTGGCCTCCCAGCGAAAAATGTTGTTGCGAAGCGGAAAAGACCCGGATGCGGTTCCGGAGGAGCAGATCAAGGCCCTGTTCGAATCCGAACTGGATCGCTGCCGGCAATGGCTGAGCCGCCGGCCGAATTTTACAGTTCTGTATATCACCTATCGAGACATGATCGCCGATCCGAGATCCGAATCCCGCCGGGTCAATGAATTTCTCGGGGGCCGGCTGGATGTCAGCGCCATGGCTTCCAGCGTGGACCCTTCCCTTTACCGCAACAGAAGCCGCTGAGCACGCCTTCCGATTCAGAGAATCCGTTTTAGGGCGGCGTCAAGCGCTCGAAGGCCGGAGGCGGAGACCTCACTCATCAGGCAGATTTGAATCCAGTTTCGTTCAATCAGGTAGCGGCTTTCGTAGCTGATCAAAATCCCGGCCTCTTTCAGGCGGTCGCCGACTGTCCTGGAGCACAGCGGAGCTGACAGCGGAATCGTCAGCACGCCGGGGCAGGCATTTCGGCCGGAAACCAGCACAGGCAGCCCCAACCGGGCCAGTCTTCGCCGCAGCCGGTGGTCCAACGAGGCGATCCGCGAAAGCCGCCGGCTCCAATCACATTCCTCAACGGCCGCCCAAAGAGCGCTGACCAAATTGGACGGAATCGTAAACGGAACCCCTTCCGCTTGTTCATACGCATAGAGATCCAGGTACTCCGGCAGCGGCCTGGAAGGCCGGCTCAGGGAATGATTATAAAACACCAGCGACAGCCCCGCGATGGAGCGAAGCCCCTTGCTGCTGCACGCGGAGGCCAGATAAACGTCCCGCAGATCAAGCGGTGTATGGCCGATGGCGCTGATACAATCCAGGCACAAATGCAGCCGAAAATCGCGGGCTGCGGACTTCAGCAGGGCGCAATCATTCAGCATCCCGGTCGATGTTTCACAGCAGACCGCCCAGATCCATTGCAGGCCGGGCAGCCGGCGGATTTGATCCCGAAGCGGCCGCTCCTCAAATGGCTGTCCCCACGGCAAAGACAGCGTATCAAACGTCAGCCCGAAACGGCCGGCCTGTTCAATCAGCCGCTGGCCAAACTCGCCGTTGGACAAAATAAGCCCCGTGCCCGGCAGCAGCGAAAGCTGCCCTGCGATCACGTCGTTGGCCAGCGTGCCCGTCCCGGTAAAAAGCTGAACACCCCCGGCCCCGACAAGCTGCGCAAGCCGCTTCTGCGTATCCTGGTGCAGTCGCAGATACTCCCGGCTGCGATGCGACAGCGCCGGACCGGTCAGGGCCCGAAGCACCGAGGCCGAAAGCGCCGTCGGCCCCGGCAGAAAATTAGCAGGGGCCGTTGGGTTCACAATCAATGACGATTTCGATCCCGCGTGTGCCTCCGGGGTCAGGTACATCGGCTGAAAACGCGCCTGTCCGTTCCCAACGATCGGGCCAAACGGAACAAATCCAAGGTGCTGGTACAGTTTCACCTGCTCAAGAAAACCGCTGATCAAAGCCATATCATATCGGTTTTGAAGACAGTAAGCGACCGTCTCGGCAATCAGCCCGCGCACAATGCGGCTGTTGCGGACCGATGTACGCGCCGCCAGGAGCCGGACCTCGCACATCCTTCGTCCGGGCGGCAGATACGCATCCAGGTTGTCCAGCTTTTTATCCAGCGAAAAAGGACGTTTGTCGCGAACCGCCAGCATGGCCAGCACCTGTCGGCCGCGTGTGCAGAGCAGGTAGGTATTCTCCTCATCAAACACATCTGTCAGAGTTCGTTGGGCATTCGCGGAGTGTTGTGGAATCTCCTCGACAAAGGTTTCATAGTTGAGCTTCTTGATCTGCTCAAATTCCCACGCCTCCGAAGCAATTTTGAAAACATAGTCCCCGGCCATTTAAACTCCTTCCCTAAACATCGGTCATGGATTCTGAAGAGCGTCTGCTTCGAAGCAGGTTGGCAATGTTGTTGCGATGAGCCAGAAAAATCAGCCCGGCCAGCAGGACCAGACTCAAAGAAGTCATCACAGGCAGGCCGAGCGCCGGTGCCGCCGCGGGTATCGAAAGCACGGAAAGCAGGCCGCTGATCAGAAATCGACGGCTGCATAAAAAAAGCACGGCAAAAACAATCCCCCACACCGCCGCGATCCGCACATCCAGCGCCAGCAGGGCCCCCAGGGATACCGCGATCCCCTTGCCCCCGCGAAAGCGAAGCTGAATCGGGAATACGTGTCCGGCCGCAACCGCCGTTACGGACAGGGCCGCGGCCGCTGAAGAGGCCCCCAGCAGACGGCCGGAAGCCACGGCAGCTATTCCCTTAAGCAGATCGCCCGTCAAGGCCGCCCAAAAGCCCCATCGTCCCAACACCCGGCCCGTATTTCGCGCCCCGACAGACCCGCTGCCCAGATGCCGCACATCCTGCCCCGTCCTCCATCGCACAAGGTAATACCCCGTCGCGATGCATCCCAGCCCGTAACTGAACAAGATCACAAATGCGTCTTTACTGTCCATCCACGCCC
>JAHDQI010000397.1 GCA_018433925.1 Phycisphaerae bacterium
ATAGATCTTTTGTGTTATTGTATAATGTAGAGCTTGATTATTTCTCAAACATAAATAAGTCTGTCTGGGAAATCTGGGCTCCCATTTTTGTGAAGTATCCGCTGAGTTCATCAGATAATGAAGAGCCACATATAAGTTTAATGAAGATTGCATATAGCAATGCGTCTACAGCGATTATAGTGGCTCTTGGCAGATATATTGATGCTGAAAATGAAAGGCACGATTTTCTATATTTGCCATCTCGGATATTAAACTGTTTCGACTATGAAATGGGTAAACTCCTTTTTGAGAAACTATGTTCGCGAAGAATGAAAGAAAAGATACAATATGAATTATATGAAGCATTATTGACCAAAAGATATGTACCCGCTATAGAACATATATCGACAATAATCGCAAGGAATATACCAGGCAATGGAGAGGAATACAGGCTGTATGTTTTTTTTGCAGCCGCCTTAATTCATCATTTCCCACAAATTGGTAACTCACTTGTATGGCCCAAATTATATCAAAATGAACAATTTGGTCATGACTTGATAAAAAAACTATCTTCCGAGAGAGATTTCAGGCACGGGAATATCACAAGCTTTGTAAATGAAATGAAGGAACACGAGGTTGCCAACTTGTACATATGGATCGAAGAACGATATCCTTCAAAAGATGATCCCAAACATGAAGGAGTATATTCACCATCCGACAGAGATAATATTGCAGAATTCCGTAACGGTTTACTCACTAATCTTCGTAACAGGGGAACATTTGAATGCTGTAAGGCATTAGAAGCTATATCTGAACGATTTCCTGAGGCCGATTATATTAAATGGATTATCGTTGATGCAGAAAATAATGCAAGGAGAGAAACGTGGATACCTCCATCTCCAGAAATGCTACTGCAGATGGCTTGTGACCGTCAAAAGATATATATAGAGAGCGGAGAACAATTACTCATATGTATTATGGAAATCTTGGATGAGCTTCAACGTGTATTGCACGGAGAAAAATCACAAATTGAAAGTATATGGGATAATAGAGGAACGGCTACTAATATAAAGTATTGTCCAAAGGAAGAGAATCGTTTCAGTGATTATATCGCATGGAATTTGGAGGACCGTTTAAAGCATAAGCACGCGATAGTAAATAGAGAAGTAGAAATTCGAAAAGGCCAAGAAACTGATATTCATATTGTTGCCATAAATCCTAATACTCAAGATCAAATAAAAGTCATTATTGAGGTTAAAGGGTGTTGGCATAAAGAATTGAAAACCGCCATGCAATCACAATTAGTAGATAAGTACTTGAAGGATAATCAATGCCCATATGGATTGTACCTTGTTGGATGGTTTTTATGTGACAATTGGGATAACGAAGATTATCGGAAAAAAAATACCCCACCGTGGAGTTATGAGGAAGCAAAAGTCTTTTTTGAGGATCAAGCGAATACAATTAGAAATCAATCCGATGTATCAAATTTGGAATTAAAATCTTACGTTTTAGATGCCCGGATCTAACATATCGGGATTTGGGAGGATCAAATAATCATTGGATGCCATACTTAGATTGTTGAGTCCAGACCCCTCCACCCTTCGCCTTGCCGGGGGAGTGCTATGGTTTTTCAGTTGCATAACCACCGTGTCAATTTCCGGCTTCCCTTGTTTGTTCGTAGCACAGGTTTGCGATGTTGATGTATTTCGCGGGGGTCAGGTTTTCGGGTCTGTTTTGGGGGTTGATGAAGGCCTCGGCAAAGACATCGGGCCAGTGGCGGACGTTTGCCAGATCGCCTTCGGCGAATTTGACGCAGGCCTTGATCATCTTTCGCCGGTGGCTCATCATCAGTCGGATGACCTGCTGAAAGGTGTTCATGTCGTGGATCTGTCCGGCTTTTTTGGCGTCGCGGTCAAAGCGGACGATGGCCGAGTCGACCTGGGGACGGGGCCAGAAGACGCTGGGGGGCAGTTTCTTGAGTACCTGCACTTTTCCGGTGGCGGCCATGAGGATGCTCAGCGGGCCATAGTCCTCATGGGGGGGGACGGCGGTCATGCGGTCGGCGACCTCCTTCTGGACGGTGACGATCATGGCCTCGGCCGCGGGCGAGCCGGTGATCAGGTTGGCCATGACGCTGGAGGCGACGCTGTAGGGCAGGTTGGCGACCAGCAGCAGTCGGCCGCCGCCGTCGGCGCGGGCGGCCTGCAGGGCTTCGATGACCTGGCCGCTTATGGTGTTTTTGCTCTCGAGCACATCGCCGCAGAGCAGCGTGAGGTTCTTGGCCGCGGCCAGCCGCTTTTTCGCGATCCGGAACAGGACGGGGTCACACTCAACCCCGACGAGGCGTCCGGCGCGGGCGGCCAGCTCCTCGGTCAGCGAGCCGGTGCCGCAGCCGACTTCGAGAACCGCATCGGCGCTGTGGATGCCGGCGGCCTCCACCAGAAAACGCATCAGGTTCAGGTCGATCAGGAAGTTCTGACCGAGCCGGTGTCTGGGTTTGGCGCCGGCGCCTGCCAGCAGCCGCTCAATGTCTTGCTTGGTTTGCATGGTTGAGTTTTTTGTCCGCACTGCGTTTCCTGCGGACGGCGGCCATCTCGACGGCCGTGCGGATGGCCTGCTTCATGCTGCTTTCGCGGGCGATGCCCTTGCCGGCGATGTCAAAGGCCGTTCCGTGGGCCGGCGAGGTGCGGATGATCGGCAGGCCGATGGTGACGTTGACGGCCTCGTCCATGGCCAGCAGTTTGATGGGGATCAGGCCCTGGTCGTGGTACATGGCTACGACGCCGTCGTAGTCGCCGCGGGCGGCATGGACAAAGAGGGTGTCGGCCGGGAAGGGGCCGACGCACTGGATGCCGACTTCCTGAGCCAGCAGGATGGCCGGCTTGATGATGCGCTGCTCCTCGTCGCCGAACTGTCCGTCTTCCCCGGCGTGGGGGTTGAGGCCCGCGACGGCGATTTTTGGATTCGTGATGCCGAAGTATTCCTGCAGGGCGGTGTTGAGCAGGTCAATGGGCTCAAAGACGCAGCCGATGGTGAACTTGTGGCGGATCTCGAAGAGGGCTTCGTGGATGGTGGCCAAGGCCATTTTGAGGGGGCCGGCGACAAACATCATGGCTTTGCGCGGGCTTTTGCAGCGGTCGGCGAGCATCTCGGTGTGGCCGGGCCAGGGCACTTCGGCCAGATGCCAGCTTGCTTTGCTGATGGGGGCGGTGACGAGGGCGTCGATGATTCCGTCGCGGGCGGCGCTGACGGCGTCGAGGCAGAATCGGAGGGAGCATTCGCCGCCGGCGCGGGAGGGCCGGTGCAGGTAGGAGGGTACGGAGTATTCGTCATAATCGGCTACGACGACCTGGCGGGGATAGTCGCGGCTGATTTTTTCGTGCGGGTGGCGAATCCAGAAGGGGGTGACCTCGGCCATGTCGGCGGCGTATTCGAGCTGCTCGTCGAGGCCGAAGATGATGAATTTGGCCTCGCGGCGCAGGAGGGGATCGGCCAGGGCCTTGACGAGGATCTCCGGGCCGATGCCGCCGGGGTCGCCCATGGTGATGCCGATGGTCAGCGGCCGGGAAAACGAGTTGTCCTGGCGGCTGTTTGTCACGGTGATTCGAATCCCATTTGTTGGAGTTTGTCGAGGGTCAGGGCGGCGTCGCGGCCGGCGAGGGTTTTCAGTTGACGCAGGAGGATTTTGGCCAGGATGTCGGTTTCGATGTTGACCGCGTCGCCGGGGCGGGAATCCTTCCATGTGGTCTGGGCCAGGGTGGCGGGGATGACGGCGATGGTCAGGGCGGCCGCGTCGAGGGAGGCGATGGTCAAGCTGATGCCGTCGAGGGCGACGGAACCTTTTTCGACCATCCGGGCCAGCAGGGCGGCGGGCGCTTCGATGCGGAACTCGGCAAAGGCGGCCTGGCGGCGGATGGCGGCGATTCGGCCGAGGCCGTCGATGTGGCCCTGGACGAAGTGTCCTCCGAAGCGGCCGTCGGCGGGCATGGCGCGTTCGAGGTTGACCGCGGCGCCGGTTTGCAGTCGGCCGAGCGTGGAGCGGGCGAGGGTTTCGGCGCTGACGTCGAACGCCGCGACGGCGCCGCTCAGGGCCGAGGCCGTCAGGCAAACGCCGCTGACGGCGATGCTGTCGCCGAGCTTGACGCCCTGGGCCAGGGGGCCGAGGTCGATTTCGATCCGTTTGCCGCCCGGCTGCGGCCGGATGGAGCGAAGCAGACCTGTTTGTTCCACAATTCCCGTAAACATAAGATTGTCCGTAAATGCGTTTAAATTTCGGTACATTCTAACTTTACAAATCCCGAAATGCAACCGGCTTTTCGGGTGGGTTTGTCGCCGCGGGGGGATTTGGCGGGCCGGGCCTGGCGTTGTAAAGAAAACCTTTTCATCGAGGCGGTTTTGGTGTATGATGAGGTGTTTACAAAGCGGGGTATTGGTAAATGGTCTTATAGATTCAAGTGGAGTAATTGTATGAGAAAAGGCGGTATTGCAGACAAATCTTTCTTTTTCCTTTTGCTTTGTGCGGGATTGGCGCTGGCGCTATCGGTTTCCGTGATGGCCGCGGCGCGTCGGGGCCGGACCTACGATCCGGCCGGCGGCGGCATGACGGGCCAGAGTGCGGCCGACCTGCGCAGACTGGAGATGGAACAGCAGGCCCAGCAGTCGGCCGGGCTGATTGACCGGGCGCTGGATGATTTTTTCAACCAGATCAACCAGTGCCGGGATCCGGGGGAACTGTATGTCACATCGGCGGCGGTACTGCTGGAGGAAACCCGCCGGCAGATGGCGTATTTCAGCGATTCGCAAAAGGGGCGGTATTTCCTGCTGCAAAGCTGGGTGGAGTATTGCGGCGGGGACGTGGACCAGGCCAACATGTCCAGCGCCCGGGCCTGCCGCATGGACGGGACGTATCGGGACGCGTGGATTTCGCAGCAGTATTTTGCGATGCTCGGAGGCAAGCGTCCGCTTCAGCCGCGTCCGCCGCGGCCGCAGACCTCGCGGCGCGGGGAGATGGCGGGAATGGATATGGCCGCCGACTACGGCACGGGTCAGCCGCTTTTCGGGACGACGGGGAAGCTGGATTTCGATCCGGAATCGCTTCGTTATGACCTGGTCGGCAGGAGCATTGAGCCGTTTACGGCCGCGTTTCTGGACGGGACGGCCTGTGTCTTTGAATACGACAAGGAGGTTCTCTGCCTGCTGGTTCGCGAGATTCCCGCCGAAGAGATGGAGGAAAAGCCCCAGACCGAAACCGGTCAGCCGTTGCTGTATACCACTTCGCCCCAGGCGGCCCCGGCGGCCGCGACGTATGATTACGTCGATTACGGCGGACAACCGGCCGGCGGAGACAATGCCGATCCGCAGCTTGCGGTCATTGAACTGCTTCGGGATCAGGCCGCCGGCAGCGGGGGAATTCGGTTTTTTACCGTGATTACGAATAAATCCGTTCCCGCCGAGACGCTGGCGGCGTACCTGGCGGAGCAGAATCCGTCGCTGCCGCAACTGCCGGCCGCCACGACGGTCAAAGAGCTGGCCGTGGATGCCGAGACGGCGTTTGCGCTGGTGGTGGATAAGGCGGGCCAATACCGGTTTGCCGGGTCGGCGCGGGGATTTCTGCTTCCGCTGCTGCTGAGCAAGATCACGGGAATTTCGTTTACCGGGCAGAGCCGGACGGGGCAGGCCGCCTGGATGGAGGGGATGGATTACGGGATGGGAACCGAGAGGCCGGCGGGCGATCCGAATGCCCCGGCCGTCGCCGGGGACCCCAACGCGCCGGCGGAGATGCGAAGGCCTCCGGCCGGGCGGCCCCAGCCGCAGGCCCAGGCCCCCCGGTCCAGGGAGATGATGCAGGACCTGCAGGACGCAGAAAGGCCCCCGGTTGAGCGGGTGCCGACGCAGGAGATGACGCACGAAAACCTCTGCGGGGCGGCGCAGCTTCAGGCGGCCCGCGATTTTTTTATGCAGGCGGCGGGCCGAAAATTTATCACCTATCGCAAAGGGGTGGACCTGTGCCGGTATGTGATGAAAAACTGCCCGAACTCGGAAAACGCCAAAGCCGCCCGTCAACTGCTCCGGGAATCGGTGCCGGAAGATCAGCGTGAGCGCTACGGGCTGACCCGTGAGGAACTGGGACTGTAACTTCAATCAAGGAGGATGTTGATGAATCCGACTCTGACCGCCGGAGATCTTCCGGTTTTGTCTGTAAGCGCCGAGTGCCTGCCCGAGGCGTGGGAAAAAGCCGTGCTGGCCGTGTGGGACCGGGGGCTGGAGATTCCGACCCAGTATGACCGGCCGGGCGATCCGCCGAGCAAAGACGCCACGGTGATGGTGACGGTGAGCAATCCCTTTAACGAGCCGCGGATTCATAAGAATTTTCCGGGCGGGCCGGAGGAACTGGAGGCCTACCGGCAGGAGGTGGTGGACGGCATTCACGATCACTGGATCGATCCGGCGGCGGGCAAGTGGACCTATACCTATCACGAGCGGCTGTTTGCCTATACGCCGACGGAAGACCTGCGCAACCCGAACAGCCCGCGGCCGTTTGGCCACGTCAACCAGATTGAAACCATCGCAGAGGCGCTGGCCGGCTGTGATTTTACCCGCCGGGCGCAGGCGATTACGTGGATGCCGACGGCCGATCCGCAGACGGCCGACCCGCCGTGTCTGCAGCGGATCTGGTGCCGGCTGATTCGCGACGGGCAGGGGCAGTTGTCGCTGAACATGAACACCCACTGGCGCAGCCGCGACCTGTATAAGGCATGGTTTATGAACGTCTATGCCCTGACGGACCTGCAGCGGATTATCGCCGGGCGGATTGCCGAGAAGCTCGGCTCGCCGGTGCGCGTGGGCCGCTACGCGGACATCAGCGATTCGCTGCACATCTACGGCTCGTATCTGAAAGACGCGGCGGTGGAGGTGGAGAAGATGCGCCGCACGCCGTTTTCGCAGCGGGCGTGGGAATCGACCTATCCGGCGTTTGAGTATATGACCGAGGAAGCTCGCAAGAAACTGGCCCAGGATCCGGACTGGTACGCCCGGGCCAAAGGATAACAGGAGACCTTCACTGTGACAGACTATCGCCGGGCCCGGCCTGCCGTCGCGGCCTTTGCCGCCTTCGTTTGTATCTTGTCCGCTTTCGTTTTCGGGGGCAATTACCCGGATTCGCTGGATCAGCGGGACGACCATGACATTTCGTTTTACCGGGCGCCGGACTCGGAAGCTCCGCCGGCTAACCCGGCCGGCCTTCGGCCGCGCCATATCATCCTTTGCATCGGCGACGGAATGGGTATTGATCAGGTAGCCCTGGCCCGCCGCTTCGGGACGGGCGGGGCGTCGGGCCGCCTGTGGATGGAACGGATGCCCGTTGCCGGCCTGATGCGCACGCATAACGCGGAGGGCCGGATTACGGACTCGGCCGCGTCGGTCACGGCGATACTCTGCGGCGTCAAAACCCGTAACGGCAGAATCGGCCGGGACCCGGACGGCGTTTCGTGGATGTCGCTTCCCCGCTGTCTTCAGCAGGAGGGCTGGCGTATCGGCGCGGTTGCCACCAGCACGATCACCCACGCCACGCCCGCCGGCCTGATCGCGGCGATTCGCAACCGGGGCGAGGAGGCGGAGATTGCCGCCCAGATGCTCGAGGCCGGGGCGCATGTTCTTTTCGGCGGCGGGCGCAAGCAGTGGCTGCCAAAATCGGAACCGGAGGGGGAGCGAAACGACGGGCGCAATCTTCTGGCCGAGGCCCATGAAGCCGGATACCAGATCGTCACCAATCAAACGCAGATGTCGGTGCTTACGTCCGGGCCGGTGATCGGCTTGTTTCATGCCGATGCCTTAACGACGATGGCCCCGGAGCCGTCGCTGGCGGAGATGACGGCGTCGGCGATCCGGATTCTCTCGGCCGATGCCCCGGAACCGGCCGCCCCTTTCTTCCTGCTGATGGAAGGCAGCCAGATTGACTGGGCCTGCCACCACCACAATGCCGAGGTCTGTATCCGGCAGACGCTGCTGTTTGATATGGCCGTCAAAGAGGCGCTTGATTTTGCCGCCGCCGACGGGCAGACGCTGGTCGTGGTGACCGCCGATCACGAAACCGGCGGGATGACCCTGACGGAGGACGACAAAGGCCGCCCGCGGATTCACTGGTCCACCGGCGGGCACAGCGCCGCGGATGTTCCGATCTACGCCTTCGGGCCGGGGGCCGAACGTTTTGGCGGGGTGCTGGACAGTACGGAGCTGAGCGGCCGGCTGGCGGCTCTGCTTGAGGTGGACGCTTTTCCCCGGCGCCTGAGCGAAACGAAGAAATCAAAAAACGAACCCGCACTGCAAACGAGCGGCCGATAGAAAGGGATTCCGTATGCTCCGCAAGGCCTTTTTGATGCACGTTCATCCCGATCAGCACGCTGCGTATGAACAGCGCCACAATCCGATCTGGCCGGAACTGGAACAGACATTGAAAGATCACGGCGTGCACACGTATTCGATCTTTCTCGATGCCGGGACGCACCAGTTGTTCGGCTATGCGGAAATCGAGGACGAACAGCAATGGGCGGCCATCGCCCGCACGCCGATCTGCCGAAAATGGTGGGCATC
>JAHDQI010000217.1 GCA_018433925.1 Phycisphaerae bacterium
CGCCCTTGATCTGAACGGTCAATTGAGCCGGGGCTTGCAGACGTTTGAGCGAGGTTTCAATGTCTTCCCGGCTTTTACAAATATGCGACGGGAAGGGATTGCTTTCATTAAAAACCTGTAAGGCGGCGATGTCTTCCACAACAACCGGGCTTTCATCAATCTGTCCCCGGCTGTTTTGGATGCGTTTGATATCCAGCCCCAGATGCTCGGCCATAAAACGGTACATCGCTTTGCGCTTGTTCGGGCCGTAGTCGTGGCCTTCTTTAGCAAAGTGGACATTGGCCACCTGAGACTGTGCGCTATAAAGGCCGTAGATATTTCTGAGAAAGGGATATTCTACGTTCGGGGTATTCGCTGACCAGTCGCCGCCATCCGAGATCAATAACAAAGGACGCGGTACGGCCATGGCCGTGATTTCCACATTATTGGTGAAGTGATTCGTACTGCGATGGATAGGCCTGCCGCTTTCGCACATACAACCGCCATACATATAGGATGAAACCATGGCTACCGGTACGCTGACTGTGACGCGGTCATCCAATGCAGTTAGCAGCAGTGTTTGGGTTCCTCCCCCGGAAGCCCCAGTAACTCCCACGTGTTGGGAATCGGCGTGATCTAAAGACAGCAGATAGTCCAGGGCCCGCATGTTGTTCCAGGTTTGCATGGTCATGGCCAAAGGGCTGACATGGATGCGCTTTACGGCCTGATCCGGGGATGACCCCCAACCAAAATTACCGATGGACAGTGCGACCGCCCCCATCCTCGCCAGCATAGCACAGCGAATCTGCACCTGCTCATTAAACCGGCTGTCGCCCCAATGACCATTTGGGCAGAGTACGACCGGCACAGGACCATCGAGATCTGTCGGGCAATAGAGATTGCACCCCGCAAAATAGCCGGGGATAGTTTCAATGGCAATGTTCTCAACCGTATAACCGTTATGCCGTCGTTTATTGCGAGATATCACATTCAATGGTGTGCGGCGCGGAAGAGGATTCAAATCCATCCCCCTGAGAATACAATCACGCAGGTGTTGCCTGTAGTCATCCCAATCTGCTGAATTACGTATTTGATTGAGACGTTCTGCAAGCATGGCCTTCCCTTGCTGCGGTGTAAGATACTTACCCTGACATAGATAGGGATTTACATCTTCAGATGTAATGATCTTTGGGACGCTGAGGGTAAGATAAAGCAGTGTGATGTATATAACTTGTTTCATGTAAAACCATCCTAAAATGATGATTGTTTCCGGCCTCCTATATATCCATGATAACAAAAAAATCAACCCGAATGACTGAAATTCTAAGGATATGATATATTATATCCGAAAGACGGAAAGATTCTATCATTTTTTACAGGATAATAGACTATTAGAGTATTGGAATATTGGTTATAAGATGATGTGTTAATTTGCGAACTGAATTTTGGCGGGCTCGATTGTATCATTTAACCACACTGAACAATAATGGCCATATTATTCAACAAGTAAAAGGAATGCTTTTTAGGTGAATTCTGTTGGATATGTATCTATTATATACAAAAACATAAACATGAAATAAGTAAAATTATGATGAGGAGTCAATTGTGAAGAAAACGATTGTGTTAACACTGTGTTCTGTTGTACCGGTGTTGGCTTGTTTGTTCGTTGGCCAGATACAAGCCATGGAAGTCGTTCAATCCGCAGCGAATATTCAGGAGCCCAATCCTGGTATGATTCCTCCGCTTCCTCCAAGATTACCAGAGGGAATCCCTGCCTTCCCCGGGGCCTGGGGCGGCGGCATGTTTACCACGGGGGGACGCGGCGGTCAAGTCATCGCTGTAACAAACCTGGAAGACAGCGGTCCGGGAAGTTTGCGCGATGCGATCGATGCAGAAGGCCCCCGTATCGTCGTGTTTCGTGTCGGGGGGATCATTCCGCTTCAATCGAATCTGAGTATTAACAATCCCGATATAACGATCGCGGGACAATCCGCACCTGGTGACGGTATCTGCATTGCGGGGGCTTCGCTGGATATTAACACCCATAATGTAATCTTGCGACACTTGCGTGTTCGTCGGGGTCTCACATCCGGAGGGCAGGGATCGGACAATATCGGGGGACATCCAAGACATCATGTAATCGTTGACCATTGTACAACCAGTTGGGGGCGTGATGAAAATCTATCACTCTATCGCGCGATGATAGAAGTCCCCGACCCTAAAAATCCTAAGGAGATGATGCGTGTCAAGACATCGACGAGAAACCTGACCATTCAATACTGCCTATCGAGTGAAGGAATGAAGCCGGGCCATGAATTCGGCGGCACCTGGGGGGGGCAGGATTCGACGTTCCATCATAATCTGTTTGCGTGCAACACGGGACGCAATCCTTCCATTGGAATGGGGGGGGAATTCGATTACCGCAACAACGTCATTTTTAACTGGCGTCACAGGACCATGGACGGCGGCGACGAAACATCGGTTATCAATGTCATTAACAATTATTATAAGCCGGGACCGGCGACCAATGAGAACATGCTGAGCACCATCGCCAGGATCGAACAGCGTGATATGTACTCTCCCGGAAGTCGGTTTAAAAAGAGCAGTTGGTACCCAAATACCGGCAAACGACCGGGTAAGTGGTATGTGGCCGGCAATATTGTAGAAGGATATCCGGAAGTGACCGCCGACAACTGGAAGGGAATGATACTGCGAGAAGGTCCGGGCTCTATCGATATGGCCCGGGTCAACAGTCCTTTTGAAGGTTGGCCGGTCAATCAGCAAACAGCCATGCAGGCCCTGAGGGAGGTTCTGGCGAAGTCCGGAGCCACGCTTCCCCGTCGTGATGTGGTGGATAAACGTGTCGTCGAGATGGTACGCTCGGGCAAGGTGACTACCGGCAATGGCATCATCAGCGATCCCGAACAGGTTGGCGGATATCCGGAATATACGTTTTCCGCTGAAGAAGTTCTTACCGATACCGATCAGGACGGTATGCCGGATGATTGGGAAATAAAGCACGGCCTGAATCCCGCATCTGCCGCCGATGGCAGTCAGGATGCGGATCAGGACGGTTATACTAATATCGAAGAGTACCTCAATGGGACTAATCCACAGGAGTCTGTGGATTACACCAATTTTGATAACAATGTGGATACTATCAGCTAACGCTTTCCTCGGAGTCTGGCTAACTTCGCAGGGAAGGATCGTGGGGACATCTTCCCTGACTTGCTTGCCGGGTAAACACAGATGGAATTGGTATGATATAAAAAGGAGATTGTCTTGAGGCATGACTTATTCTCGGTTATTCTTACATGGATTGCCGTTGTTGCGGTTCCATCCGAAGCGAATTCCTTGTACGTAGACATCAATTCTGAAGACCGTCAGGACATGCGCAGCGTGGGGTGGGAAAACTGGCGCCCTTCCGGCCGTGATATGAGTCAATCCTTTGGCGATATCATCGTAAGCCTGCGTTCGGGCGGCAGTAATGGATCCATCGGATTGACAGGCAAAAAGTCGCTCGTTGTACATGGCATCACAGTCGGCGCCGATGGTGCCGTGGTTACCGGTTCAAAACCCGCGATCATGGAAGTTCACCTTGAAGGACTCGCTCCTGGCCCGCACACCTTCATCGGTTATCATCATACTTTCGACGGTAACGAGGACACTTATACGGTCTCGGCAGGTGGCCGCAAGGTTGAGGGCATTCGAACTTCCCGGCAGCCGCGCCATAATGATGAGATTGCAACCTCTTTCATTGAGTTTCAGGCGATGGAGGGCCATCCTATTGTAATCCGGATTGCTACCGTCGACGGGGACCGTGTAATCCTTAACGGTTTTGCTCTTGATGCCAGTGATCCGAGAAAAAAAACACTCAATCCTATGCCTCAGAATTATGAACGTCATGCCAATGGGGACACCGGCATGGTATCGTTAACCTGGACACCCGCGAAATCGGCTGTCGAACATCATGTCTATATGGTTTCTGACATGGATCCTGAAACTGCCCGTCGAAAACTTGCGGAGGCGACGAAACCATTGGCCTCGGTTAAAGGGGGATCCTATGCCGCTCCTATCGTCCCCAAGAATTCACTGCTTCATTATGCCTGGCGTGTGGATTCTGTAGATGCCCAAGGTAATGTCACACGCGGCGACACCTGGAACTTCCGTGTTCGTCACCCTGCCTTTCCTACGGCTGAGGGATACGGCCGTTTCGCTCTCGGAGGACGCGGCGGTCGTGTACTTCATGTCACGAATCTCAATGACTCGGGACCAGGTTCCTTCCGTGCGGCAGTCGAAGCCACCGGGCCGCGCACGGTTGTGTTCGATGTGTCCGGGCTCATCAGTTTGGAGTCTAAGATTGTCTTCCGCAGTGAAAACGAGTATCTGACTATTGCCGGACAGACCGCCCCGGGCAAGGGCATCTGTATACGCAACTACACTTTTGGTGGACTCGGGGGACGTGATACGGTGATTCGGTTTATTCGCCTGAGACTGGGTGATCTGGCCGGTCAGACAATGGACGGCATGGGTCTGGCCGGGAGCGACCACTGCATTGTTGACCACTGCTCGATTTCCTGGACCCTTGATGAGGCGTTTAGCTCACGCGGAGCCAAAAACATTACTTTTCAGCGAAATCTGATTTCCGAGGCCCTCAACATTGCCGGCCACTCGCACTACAGAAGTGGGACAGCTCACGGCTATGCCGGTTCCATCAGCGGAAACATCGGCAGTTACCACCACAACTTGTTGGCCCATAACGCCGGACGCAACTGGTCATTAGCGGGGGGAATCGACCAGGCTAACCGCCATACCGGACGGCTTGATATCCGTAATATGGTGGTCTATAACTGGAAACATCGCACTACAGACGGCGGTGCCAGAGAGGTTCAATTCGTGAGTAACTACTATAAGCCCGGCCCGGCGTCGGCTATCAAAACCTATCTTAATCCACAATTCGAAAATCCCGCTTTTGGACCACAGCAATACTATGTTAAAGGCAATATCATGGAAGGTGTGACGGGCCCTGAAGGTCCGATCGGACCCTTTAAGGGCCTCACTCCCCGCGGCCATCAGGAGGAACCGATAACCGTGCCGGAGCCCTTTTTTGAGCACTACGTTAAGACGCATACCGCCGAAGAGGCCTATGAAAATGTGCTGGACAATGTGGGCTGCAATGTCCCCATTCTCGATGATCATGACAAACGTGTGATCCGAGAAGTTCGTTCCGGTTCCACAACCTACCAAGGCAGCAAGTCCGGATTGCCCGGACTCCCTGACTCCCAGGAAGACGTAGGCGGATGGGAAGATTATCCCGAGATTCACCGTCCCGCTAACTGGGATACCGACGGTGACGGCCTGCCTGATCAATGGGAAGTGAGGAAGGGATTAAACGCCAATGATCCCGCAGATGGCGCAGTAGATCCGGACGGTGACGGTTACACCAATCTGGAAGACTATTTGAATTGGCTGGCTTGCGGCAATATACTGAATTGACGGTGCTCATCAAAATCTCAGAAATAAACGGACAAAGGCCTGAAAATCCAATGACGCTAAAGTTCTTAACAAGGTCAATATCGCAACACTTATCCAATGGGAACCGAAGATAAACGTAAGGTCAATTACGATGACATACAATATAACCTTTATCGGCCATATGTGTTATGATGAGATTGTTCCATTTCAAGGTGAAACAACGGTGTCTCCCGGCAGCGCTGTTTTATGCGGGGCAATGGTTGCAGGTCGGATTGGTCAGGAGGTAGCGGTTATTACCAAGATGTCGCCGGAAGATCGCTCGATTCTAAAACCAATGGAAGAAGTCGGCATCAATGTATTTCTTTTGCCTTCGGAAGATACCACTTACATGCGAGTGGAGCATCCGAGCGAAGATGTCGATGTACGCCGAATGTATCAATTTAAAAATGCCGGTTATTTTACTTTTGATGAATTACCCGAGTTTGAATCAAGATTTGTTCATCTTGCCGGGATCACAGATCAGGAATTCACTCTGGATCTCATCAATAAATTACATAACAAAGGTTTTCATCTCTCCGTTGATATGCAGAGTTTTGTTCGTCAGGTTGACTGGGATACCCGACAGATATATTTTAAAGATGTGCCGTATAAAAAGGAACTGTTCTATATGCTTGATCGTGTCAAGCTTGATATAGTAGAGGCCAAACTCCTTACCGGATATGACGAGATAGAAAAAGCGGCAATTGCGATTGAAAGTTGGGGCGCTGATGAGATTATTATAACCCAATCAGAAGGTGTACTTGCACGGGTTAAAGGTGAAACTTTTTATGAAAAGTTCAACAACAAAAGCATGATCGGCAGGACCGGAAGGGGCGACACAACCTTTGCAGCTTATATGACCTGGCGTCTTCATCATGATGTTGCTGAGTCATTGAAATTTAGTGCGGCTTTGGTTTCAATTAAGATGGAATCACCGGGGCCCTTTAATGCCACCTTAGCAGATGTATTGGATAGAATTAGAAGATATCAATGAAATCGCAGAGTCATCTATAGATCGAGATCGACAGGCATTTCCAAGCCGTATTTCTGAAAACTAAGACCCTTTTCAGTGATCGATAATCGGAGTTATTTGCCTAGGCTCAGCAAGACCATTAAAAAAAGCACCACCAATACGGCAACCATCGCTGAAGTCACAAAGCCGACTGTATCAGTCTTGTCCCACTTGTTAAATTCCCAGTCCGACCGAGGAAACAGTTTGCAATCATCAAAGCGGTTAGGATTTGCATAAGACAATTTCATTTGTCTGGCATCTTCTTTCGGGTTCGGATGAACTTTCGTCTTCATTTTTACATAAAAACGGTCCAACATGGCCTTGTCGTCCCGTGGTGTCAACAGCGAAATAACTATCAGTACACAAAATGGAGTTAAGGTTCGGATTAGAATTCGGATCGTTTCATTCAGGGCGTAGGGATTTTTGTGTAAGTCAAATCCTATCTTATCCAGCAATACCAGTTCCAGACTTAACATTCCACAGCCATACGCGTTCCCCTCCGAATCCATTTTAATGCCTTTGGTCCAGAATATCGATTGACTGGAAAGAACATAAGCTTTTTCATAGACCTGTCCTGCTTCCAGTGGTTTAGGCATGGTTGAGTCATCTGAAGATTCCGAAGCGTCGGTTTTCCATTGCTCGATTTCCTGTTGCCGCTGTTGTACCTCCACTGGACCGGCAGTGTACCGACGCAGGACTTGTCGTGATTGGGTTTGTTTTAAAAGGAATTCTGATGATTTTAATGCCGGCAGAACTACCGGAACCAGCATCGGTAGAATGAAAAACAGAACGCCGGCCGATACCATCGAACACCAGGCTGCCGGCCGGGTCGCCCGACGCCATTTCATACCCAACCAGAACGCCGCGGCCACCACAACATTCAGCTCCCACCAGAGTTTAAGCTGCTGAAGGATCGTGTCAAATTGAATGGCGATCCAGGCTCCCCCGATGACGACGGCAGCCCCGGCGATTCTGCCGATCAGCACATAATGTTTTTCCGGACAATTGGGAACCAGTGACCGGTAAATATTATGGGTAATCAGACTGGAACCGGTAATCATCAAACAGTCCGCCGTGCTCATTAAAGCCGCCATCAAACAGGCAATCATCAAGCCCACCAGGCCGATGTTCAGGGATCCTAATAAATCAAGCGTTGCATACCCCCAGACAAGATCGGGGTTGTGAACCTGATCATGATAAAGGACAACCGCCAGGAGGGCGAAAAAGCCCCATAAAACCGTACAAAACCGCTTCATATAACTGCCGGTAACAAACCCAAAGCGACACTCATATTCGCCTTTGGCCGAGCCGGTGGCAACAAGGGAGTTGGGTTGAATAACAACGTTGACCGTCACCATCACCGTCAAGGCAGCAATATAGTACCAGGTAAAATCCTGGGTGACGGGAGAGCCGAAAATCTCCATATAAGATCGAGGCAGTTGGGCATGCATGGTCCGTAGTGCATCCATGACACCGGAACCTCCAAAATCGTCATTAATTTTATCGAATGCAAACGGAAACAACAGGAGTGTTAAGATGATGATAAAAATCCCCTGAAGAGTATCGGTTAGAAAAGCGGCCTCTAAACCACCGGCTACAGCGTAAATCAAGACGATCCCGCAGACAATCCAGATTAGAATACCCGGATTTATATGAA
>JAHDQI010000127.1 GCA_018433925.1 Phycisphaerae bacterium
CGCACAGAATAACACCAAAAGACCAAAATCCAACAATAACGGCATCTGACCGGCCCGGCGAATCGAGGCATGGAGAATATCTGCGCCATAGGTCAGGGGCAACACATAAGACAAGGGTCTCAGCCAGATCGGGATCTGCTCGATTGGGAAAAACAGGCCGCACAGAAAAATCATCGGAAACCGGAAAAAGTTTGAAAAGGTCTGGGCCTCGAACACCTCTTTCACCGAAACGGCAATAAACAGCCCTAAAAAGGTCGAACTGATTGCAATCAGTACCATGGCCGGAATCAGAATGCCCCAGTTTATAGCCGACAGATCAGCCAGGAACATCGCGATAAAGACCGGCACGAACGCATTTACGGTCCCGAAGAGAATCGCTCCGGAAGTCTTGGCCAGCATTAATGTTTCCAGTGAAATCGGTGCCAGCAGCAGCCGTTCGAAAGAGCGGCCTTTTTTCTCAAAGGTTATGGTAACCGAAAGCACGCTGGTTGTCCCAAACAGGATACTGAGTGCCACAAGCCCCGGCAGCAGATCGGGCAGACTTTCCAGGCCCAGACCTGAACGAATGAAAAACATAACGATCCAGACCAGCGGAAAAAGAAGGCCCCAGCTTAGGTTCGGCGGCTTGAGATAATAGCTCCGCATGTCCTTGACCAGGATGTTCCGGAACGCAATCCACGCTTTCATGCTTTACCTCCCATTCCGGCTTTTTCCTTTTCTTTTTTCATGGCATCGGCCTCAATGCCGGTAATCTCAACAAAAACATCTTCAAGACTCGGTTTAATTCTTCTGGCTTCAGAGACTTCGATTCCGTGTTCTTCAAGAAATCGCACCACCGCTCCGGCAAGAATGGGACGATCCGCTTCGATTCGAATTAGATCATGCGTTGAGAAAAGAAAGTTCATATCTGAAAAAGACTCTGCCAACTTGTTTTGTATGCGGTCATCAGTGTTTGCACAGGTAATCTGCACAACGTGCTTATTTTGGAACGGCTGGAGCAGATTTTCGAGGGTCTCAATTTTCACAATCCGGCCAGATACAATAAACACAATACGGTCACAAAGCCGCTGTGCTTCCTCGATATAGTGGGTAGTCAGAAATATCGTGGTACCGCTTTCGTGCAAATCAGAAATCAATTGTCTTACCTGCCGGGCGCTGGCCACATCCAGACCCGTCGTGGGTTCATCGAGGAAAAGGATTTGTGGTTCATGTATGATTCCTGCCGCGATGGTGAGCTTTCGTTTCATCCCCTTGGAATAACCGCCGAATTTGCGATTCGCCGCCTGGGTAAGGCCAAAGACCTCCAGCAATTCCTGTGCTTTAGTAATGCGTTTTTGTTTCGGCATTCCATAAAGTGCCCCGCAGAAGCACAGGTTAGCGAAACCGGTCAATTCAGGATATAAATTGCTCTCATCCGGCACCACACCAATAAGATACTGAGCCGCTCTGGGTTGTTGGCAGCAATCAATTCCTCCGATCCGGATGCGCCCTGCATCGGGACGCGCCAAACCCGTAAGCATATTGATCGTCGTCGTCTTGCCCGCCCCGTTCGGTCCCAGAAAGCCGAACAACTCCCCAACCTCGACATCAAATGAAATGCCGTCCACCGCGGTTAGCCCCTCAAACGTTTTGGTAAGCCCTCGAACTTCAATTAGACCGGATCGTTCGGCGGTCATCTCGACTCCTCAATATGGACCCTGATCAAACAGCGGACCTTGTATCCGTTCCCTGTTCTGATTTCCATGGACACCGGAGCAGTCCCTTTTCTTCATCAACCGGTTTCCTTACTGCAAAGTTCGATACAAAGCTTCTTCTCTTTTTGTAAAAGAGGCGGCAAACTAAATGCATGAATTGGGCCTGTCTTTGTTCTTATTTTGTTCTTTCGGGTCTTTTGGGGACGAACCATAAAACCTGTCCCGCCACCACAAAAAACGGCCCCAACTGCTATCAAGATTATAGGGACTATCCTTCGGAACGCCCGGCCAGGAGTGAATCTCTTCCAGGATTTCATCACACGGCTTATCGAAAGCCAAAAGCTC
>JAHDQI010000227.1 GCA_018433925.1 Phycisphaerae bacterium
ACTTTTCAAAAAGCCCTTGGCCTTACAGGGGGTATTATCCCATAAAAATATTAAATAGCAAGTATAAAATATTAAAAATTTAATAATATGTGAAATTTTATAAGGTTTTACGGATACGGATAGGTGGGAATTTTGGATGGCGGTATCTGCCTGGGGGCGGATGGATTTTTACCATGAAGATCGGGAAGATCATGAAGATTATAGGCAGGATTAAAAGAAAATATTTGGGGGGCGTAGAGAGGCGGACGGCCTGGCTTTGCTCCGGCCGTGTATAGAAATTCACGGCGGCCAAAAAGGGCTGTGTTCTTTTTTCAGGAGGGCACCCAGTGGAACGGGGATGAAAAAATAAAAGAGGTATCAAAAACGGTA
Source organism: Phycisphaerae bacterium (assembly GCA_018433925.1). Classification (GTDB taxonomy): domain Bacteria; phylum Planctomycetota; class Phycisphaerae; order Sedimentisphaerales; family Anaerohalosphaeraceae; genus JAHDQI01. Next base: position 370 of record JAHDQI010000227.1, read on the forward strand.
CCGGCACCATAAATTCGCCATCAATTACCAACGTTTGTGGGGATGAACCATGTTTTAAAATTCTCTTGCATCCCTATAAAGAATCCGTTATTCTGTCCTGCTGTTTTGCCTCATCATTTTAAAATAAAGGACAAAGAAATGAAAGTTGAAGCACAAAAGAAAAATGCATTGGTTGTCATGCCAAGGATGGTTGTTAGTGTCAGAGATAATGACGGAAACGATAATGCGCTGGTGGTCGCCTATGGCGGAAATTGCAGCTATGATCCGCCAATGATTATGGTAGGCATTGTTCCTTCAAGGCATTCTTATCCTATGATAAAAGAGAATCCCTGCTTTGTTGCACATCTTCTCGATGCCTCACAAAAAGAACTGTATGAATGCTGTGGAACCAAAAGCGGGAAAGACGGCGACAAGCTTAAAGAATACGGCATTCAATTAGTCCATGGCAAAAAAGTCAATGGCGGGGTAATCGAACAATGTCCCGTGGCCATTGAATGTACCGTGGTAGATTCGATTCTGACCGGTTCGCATGAAATGTTTGTGGGTAAAATTGAGTATGTCCATGCTGAGCAAGACGTACTGTCAGAGGACGGCAGAATTGATTTGACCAAACTGAATTTGATATAGGTCTGCTTCCGGCCCTTTTCGCGGCCAAGCCGTTGGTGAGGGAAGGGGCGTGCAGATTCATGTTGCCGTGTACATGGTTTTCGATTCGAGGGTATGAAATAAACTGTGTAACTGGGCATAGATATGTTCACCTCTTTACAAAAGGGTATTTACTCCGGCCCAACAGGGGATGCAGGGATAAGGCAGAGAGGGGTTGACTGACGAATTGTTCGGGTTTTGGGGGCGGTTTTTCGGGGGATTGACAAACGGGGGGCGGGGGTGTATTGTTTTGCTGCCGTATCCGGATTGCCGATTCGGAGGCGCCTGATGAATGTTTGGTTTGTGAAAGGACGCTGTATGGCTAAAGGCCGCAGTATTCGACGAGACGAGAAAAAGAAATCCCAGAAGACGCTGAAAGAAAAACGGCTTGAGAAGAAAGCGAAGAAAGGGCAATAATCCCTGCCGCCGTTGTTAGTCTGCCGACAGGAGGCCGAGGGCCCGGGTTCGCAGGGCCTGGGACGTTTGGTCTTCGGGGATGTCGATCCAGCGGACACCGCGGAAGGTTTTGAACCAGGTTCGCTGGGATTTGGCGAATTTTCGGGTGTTGATTTTGATTTGTTCGACGGCCTGGTCGAGCGTCCTTTTGCCGTTCAGGTGATCGATGATTTCGGCATATCCGATGGCAGCGCGAGCCTGGGGGCTGAGGGGTTCGGGTTCGTTCAGGAGGGTGCGGACTTCCTCGACAAGTCCCTGATCTATCATTCGTTTGACTCGCTGGTTGATGCGGTGGTTTTCAATTTCTTTGGGGCGTCGCAGGCCGATGACGGTCCAGTCGGCGGGGGGCGGGGATTGCCATTGCCGCTGGAATTCGGAGATGGGCCTGCCGGTTAATTCGTGTACTTCGAGGGCGCGGATGATGCGTTTTTCATCATTGGGATGGACGCGCTGAGCGGCCTGGGGGTCAACGGCGGCCAGCCGCCGGTGGAGGGCGGGCCGGCCGGAGGCGGCGATTTCAGAACGAAGGCGATTGCGGATGTCGGGATTGGTTCCGGGGCCTTCGAAGAGTCCGTAGAGGAGGGCCTTGATGTACATGGCCGTGCCGCCGACGGCGATGACGGGCCGGCCGGCGGCGGTGATGGCGTCGATGGCCCGGCCGGTCAGGTCGAGAAAGCGGTCCACACTGAAGGATTCGGCGGGCTCGGCGACGTCGATGAGGTGAATGGGGATCTGTTGTTGTTTTTCGGGGGACGGTTTTGCGGTGCCGATGTCCATTCTCCGATAGACTTTCATGGAATCGACGCTGATGATCTGTCCGCGGAGGGCGCCGGCCAGATCGAAGGCGAGCGATCCCTTTCCGGATGCGGTGACTCCTAAAATCAGGATTTTTCGAGTACTTTCCATGATTGGGGCCGGAAAACGGCTGTTTGTTTTTTCTGTAAATTATCCTGAAACGTGTTATAATAACATAGTTTAGAAACGGAATCCAGATGGGACGTAAAGAATGACCAGCCACGGTGCTGAAAACGGGATTTACGCGATAGATTTTGCCGGGGAACTTGCGGTGAAGGCATCTCATACAGGGCACGTTCTGGAGGAACTGCTTGCCCGGCAGAGCGGTGTGCCGGATCGGCTGCGTGAGGCGATGCGGTATATGCTGCTGAGCGGGGGCAAGCGAATTCGGGCGGCGCTTGTGCAGTGGTCTTGCGAGGCGGTGTGCGGTCGTGTGAGCCGGGAAGGCGAGGTCGCGGCGGCGGCGGTGGAGATGGTGCATACGTATTCGCTGATTCATGATGATCTGCCGGCGATGGATGATGATGATCTTCGGCGGGGTCAGCCGAGCTGTCATAAGCAGTTTGACGAGGCGACGGCGATTCTGGCGGGGGACGGTCTGCTGACGCTGGCGTTTGAGGCGCTGGCCGGGGAGACGGACAGTCCGGAGACGGCGGTTGAGATGATCAGTATGCTGGCGCAGGCGGCGGGTCCGGCGGGGATGATTGCCGGTCAGATGGAGGACCTGGAGGGTGAGGGGCTTGCCGGTTCGATGGAGCTGCTTGAGCGGATTCACCTGAACAAGACCGCGCGGATGTTCGCGGCGTCCTGCGGACTGGGTGCGCTGGCCGGGGGGGCGACGGACGGGCAGCTTGAGGCCCTGACGAGGTACGGGCAGAAGATCGGGCTTGGGTTTCAGATTGCCGATGATCTGCTGGATGTCTCGGCCAGCAGCGAACAACTGGGCAAGACGGCGGGCAAGGATCAGCAGCAGGGGAAGCTGACGTACCCGGCGCTGGCGGGGGAGGCGGAGTCGCGGAAGATTGCCGAGCGGCTTACGGAGGAGGCGCTTTCGGCGCTGTCGTGCTTTGGTCCGGAGGCGGATGTTCTTCGGCGGCTGGCGGTGGAATTGCCGGATCGGAAAAAGTAGATGCGCGATCCGCTGAGATCGCGGCCAGATGAATGGATTATCGATGACGAATCAAAACGAGAAACAGCAGCAAAGAACGAATCACCTGGACAGGATTGAGCGGCCGGAGGACCTGGCGGGTCTTTCGGTGGATGAACTGGGTCAGCTTGCGGGGGAAATCCGGGCGCTGATTACGGAGTCGGTCAGCCGGACGGGGGGGCACCTGGCCAGCAACCTGGGCGTGGTGGAGCTGACGATTGCGCTGCACCGGGTGTTTGATTTTCGGCGGGATCGGCTGCTGTGGGATGTGGGACATCAGTGTTATGCGCATAAGATTCTGACGGGCCGGAAGGATCTGCCGGGCCGGCTTCGGCAGGAGGGGGGAGTCAGCGGATTTCCCAGCCCGGAGGAGAGCGAGACGGATGTGTTTTCGGTGGGGCACGCGGGAACCTCGATCGCGACGGCGATCGGCATGGCGCTGGGGGCGGCGCATCTCCGGAGCGAGGAGAAGATTGTAGCGATGGTGGGGGACGCAAGCATTGTCAACGGGCTTTCGTTTGAGGCGCTGAATAACCTGGGTCTGGTCAAGCGGCAACTTTTGATTATTCTGAATGATAATTCGATGGCGATTGACGTGACGCAGGGTTCGATGGCGTCGCTTCTTTCTCGGGTTCGGCTGAGTCATACGTATGAGGATGTTCGGAATACGACGGCGATGATCCTGGATCATCTGCCTTTGATCGGGCGGCCGATGGAGGAGGCGCTGGAGAATTTCAAGAAGGCGATTCGGATGGCGATTTCTCCGAGCCGGCTGTTCGAGAGCTTGAATATTCATTATTTCGGGCCGGTGGACGGGCATGATATCGGATCGCTGATTCAACTGTTCAGGACGCTTTCGGATCTGGAGGGTCCGGCGATTCTGCATGTGTTTACGAAGAAGGGCAAGGGGTTTTCTCCGGCCGACAACAACCCTCGTAAATTTCACAGTACCGGCCCGTTCGAGATCAACGGGGATTCGGTCAGTTCGGCGAGCGGGGGGCGTTCTTATACGGAGGCGTTCGGGGATGCGCTGACGGAGGCGGCGGAAAAGGATCCGAAGATCGTGGCGATTACGGCGGCGATGCCGGACGGGACGGGGCTGGTGAAGTTCCGGGAGAGGTTTCCGGATCGGTGTTATGACGTGGGGATCGCGGAAAGCGCGGCGGTGGATATCGCGGCGGGTCTTGCCCGGCAGGGCTTCAAGCCGGCGGTGTGTATTTATTCGACGTTTCTGCAGCGGAGTTTTGACCAGCTTTTTCAGGAGGTTTCACTGCAGAATCTTCCGGTTGTATTCTGCATTGACCGGGCCGGTGTGGTTGGCGATGACGGGCCGACGCATCACGGTCTTTGGGATATGGGGTACTGCCGTATGCTGCCGAACCTGGTTTTGGTTTCGCCGTCCAATGAGGCGGAGGTTCGGGGGGCGCTTCAGTACGCCTTTGGTGCGGGGCGGCCGGTGGCGATCCGGTATCCGCGGGAAAAGGTGCCGGTGGACCCGAAGATGTTTCGGCTCGGGAGCGAGCCGTTTGAGACGGGCAGGAGCATCGTGGTGCGAGAGGGGGACAGTGAGGTGGCGGTCGCGGCGCTGGGGCCGATGGTCGCGGAGGCGATGCAGGCGGCCGGCCGTCTGGCTGAGGAAGGGATTGAGATTTCGGTGGTGAATGTTCGTTTTGCCAAGCCGATTGATCCTGCGCTGGTGGATTTGCTTGCGCAGGGCAAGACGGTGGTCACGGTTGAGGATCACAGCCGCGCGGGGGGATTTGGGGAGGCGCTGCTGGCGGCGGCCTGCGCGGCGGCGGGGGCTGAGCCGGAGCGGAGCCGTTCGATCGGCCGTGCGGTGCTGCTGGCGGGGCATGATGTGTTTATTCCCATGGGCAAACGAAGCAGGCAGCTTGACTGGATGGGGGTCTCGGCGAAGCGGATTGTCGAGACGGTTAAAAAACTCATCCCGGCGGGCGCGATTTCCGATAGATCCAGTAAGGAAACTCTCTGATCGAGACAGAGGCATGAAAAAACCGTCACTCATTTTGTTCGGGGATCCGCAGCGGGCCTTCGCGAGGGAGGCGCTGGTTCGTTTTCTGGATTTTGTGACGGATCGGGCGGAGATTCTGGCGAACTGTTTTGAAACGACCTGTCCTCTGGATGTGCTTCGGGGGGCGGATTACGCGGTGGTTTTCGGCGGGGACGGGACGATTTTGTCGGCGGCGCGGCAGTTGTGCGAGACGAGGGTTCCGGTGATCGGGGTCAATGTCGGCAAGCTGGGCTTTTTGGCGGAGTTCAGCATTGAGGAATTGATCGAATTGTTCGACCCAATCGCCTCCGGCGAGGCGCTGATTGAGCAGCGGATGATTTTGCAGTGCGGTCTTGAACGGAAGGGCGGGGAGGTGTTTTCCTCGACGGCCGTCAATGACGTGGTGCTTACGGCGGGTTCGCCGTTCGGCATGGTTGAACTGAAGCTGTCGGTTCAGGGGCAGTCCCTGGCCAGGTGCATCGGGGACGGGCTGATTGTTTCGACCCCGACCGGCTCGACGGCGTATAATTTATCGGCGGGCGGTCCGATTTTGTCGGGGAATCTGTCGGCGATGGTTCTGTCTCCGATTTGTCCGCATTCGCTGAGTTTTCGGCCGATCGTGATCTCGGCCGACAGCCGGGTGGAGATATGCCCGGTTCGTGTCAATGCGCATACGTCGCTGCTGCTGGACGGGCAGGTGCAGTCGCGGCTGGAGGCGGGGGATCGGGTGACTGTACGAAAGCATGAAGGGCAGTTTCTGGTGGTGAATAATCCGCTTCGGACGCAGTGGGATACGCTGGCGACGAAATTGAACTGGGCCGGTAAGCTCGGTTATCGTGAAAGGCCGGGCGGAACCTGAACGATAAAACGCAGAAAAGAAAACCTGAAATGAAATGTGTGCTCTTATGAAACAGGGAAACGTAATGTTGCTGATTGCGGCGGTTGTCCTGATGGGTCCTCCGGCCGCGGCGATGGAGGCGCCGGGCTTGCAGTCTCCGATCGGTTCTCCGACCGAGGTGCCCAGCGCGCATCGGACGGGAGCGATTCCAAGCCAGCCGAATTTGTACGGGTATGCCGGCAACCTGACGATGACGGGGAATATCGGAGGGGGGCGTCATTTTCGGGGGTTTGTGCCGTATGGATCGATGTATTATTTTGATTCCGGTACATTGGATCCGGGGCGTCGTGCGGTTGACTCATTTATCCGGCGTTCGGCGGGATTTGAGCCGTATTATGATCCGAGCCGGACGGTCTCATCGATGCAGCGGAGCGGCCGTTCGGGTCTGAGCCGACCGCAGGTATCGGCGCAGGGGCAGGGGACTTCGGCGGCTTCTCGCCAGTGGCTGGATTCGTTTGACGTAGCGGAACTGCTGCGTCCTCCGGAGCAGCGTCCGCTGGCGGCGTCGGCGCAGTCGATTGAGGCGATATTGGAGCGGCAGATTTCGCGTGATTTAATGAAGCGTCCGGCGGAGGTGCCGGCGGAGGCCGACCCCCGTGTGCCGGGAGCGGACATTTCGCTGCTGCCGGCCTTGCCGGAGCTGCCGAGCCCGTCGATTCCCTTGAAGCCGGAAGATATGCGGGAGGTTTCGGAGCGGCCGGCGCAGGAACGGAGTTTTTATCAGAAGATGAAACATCTGCTGGACCCGACGGGGCGGGATGAGGCGTCCCCCGGCATCGAGCCGGAGGAGGAGGCGGCCGCGTCTGAGGCGGGGCCGGGGCGCCGGGATCTGGGCCGGGCCGAGGGGCTTGCCCGGCCGTCGGATGTGATCGATCCGGCGATGGGGCGTATTGCCCTGCGGGGCCATCCGGATTATGCGCATCTGGCCCGGACCAAGACGGAAGGATACCTGGCGGCCGGGGAGCGGTTTATGAAGGAAGGGCAGTATTACCGGGCGGCGGACGCTTTTGAGCTGGCTTCGGTCTGGGACCGCAACAATGCGCTGACGGTGCTGGCTCGGTGTCATGCGCTGTTTGCGGCGGGGGAATATATGAGCAGCGCGTACTTCCTGGGCGAGGCACTGACGATGGAGCCGCGTCTGGCGGAACCGGGGGTTGACTGGGAGGCGCTGCTGAAGACGCGGGATGATTATGAGGATCGACTGGTTGAGCTTTCGACCTGGCAGCAGCGGAGCAACTCGGCGGAACTGGCTTTCCTGATGGGGTATGTGTTATTCCAGGACGGGAAGCTGACACGCGGGCGTATCTCGGCGGATTATGCTCGGGATATGATGCCGGATCACAAGGGGGCCGAACTTCTTCAGCAGGCGATTGAACGGGCGCTGGATTCGGAATCCCCGGGGGCCAATCCGTAAGGAGCGTGGGTGCTTGATAGCGTTTGCCGATCAGGATGGGCTGGATGCGTCGGCCCTGCTGGGTCCGGAAGGACTGATTGCCCGCCGTTTTGAGGGGTATGAATATCGTCCGCAGCAGGTGGAGATGGCGGTGAAGGTCCAGCAGGCCCTGCGGGAGAAGTTTGTGCTGGCGGTGGAGGCAGGCACGGGGGTGGGCAAGAGTTTTGCCTATCTGGCCGGGGCGATTGACCAGGCGCTTCGCAAGGGGGGGCGGGTTTGCATCAGCACGTATACCATTCATCTGCAGCAGCAGTTGCTGGAGAAGGACATTCCGTTTCTGCAGGAGATTGTGCCGGGGGACTTTGTGGCGTGTCTTGCGAAGGGGCGTACTCATTATCTTTGTCTTCGGCGCCTGGAGTATGCGCGGAAACGGCAGCGGAGTTTATTTGAGGACGAAGGGGCGGAACTGACACGGATTCTGGAGTGGTCCCGGCGGACGGAAGACGGGTCCTTCAGCGACCTGGGGTTTGTTCCGTCGATGGCGGTTTGGCATTCGGTGCAGAGCGAGCACGGAGCGTGCCGGGGGCGCAAGTGTTCATCGTTTCGTGAATGTTTTTACTGGCGGGCCCGGCGAAAGCTGGAGACGGCGGACCTGATTGTGGCCAATCATGCGCTGCTTTTCAGCGACCTGGTTTTGAAGCAGAACGGGGCGGGTGTGATGCCGGAGTATCGATTTGTCATCCTGGATGAGGCGCACAACCTGGAGCATGTCGCGGAGGATCATTTCGGGATTTCGCTGAGCCGGTTTTCGATCCGTTACCTGCTCGACAGTCTGTTTCATCCGCGCCGGCGCAAGGGCCTGCTGGGTCCGGAGGATCGTTTTAAGACGGCGCGCCAACGGGTGCGGATGTGCCGGCGTCAGGTCCAGGTATTTTTTGCGCAGGTGCAGGCGTGGTATGACCATGCGGGAGGAGAGACGGCGGGGCGATGCGAGCCGGAGTTTGTGGCTGACAACCTGAGCGATTCGCTGCGCCAGTTGCGGCGGGAGCTGCAGAGTCTGGCCAAACAGAGCGACAGCCGGGATGAGCCGTTTGAGCTGGTGCGTGTCATTGATCGCTGCAAGGAGATTGAGACGGATTTGAAAACGTTTCTGACGCAGTCTGCGCCGGGGTTTGTGTACTGGGTGGAGACGGAGTCGAACGCCCGCAAGAGGGCGGTTTTACGAAGCGCTCCGCTTCATGTGGGGCCTTCGGTGCGGGCATGCCTGCTGGAGCATTATGATTCGGTGGTGCTGACCAGTGCGACGCTGAGCAGCGGTCCGGCCGAGGCGGGGGGCTTTGATTTTTTTGCCGGCCGGATCGGGCTGGAGGAGTACCAGTCGCTTCAGGTGGGCAGTCCGTTTGATTATTCGCGTCAGGTTCGGCTGTATATTGAGGCGAATCTGCCGGATCCGAACAGCGCGGACTTTGTGCCGCAGGCGGCCCGGGCGATAGAGAAATACCTGCTGAAGAGCGAGGGGCGGGCATTTGTGCTGTTTACGAGTTATGCGATGCTTCGTCGGTTTGCCGACGCTTTGCGGGAGTGGATCGCCGAGCAGCAGATGGAGCTGCTGGTGCAGGGGCAGGGGCTGGACCGGGCGCGGATGCTGGCGGCGTTTCAGTCGCTGCCGCGTTGTGTGCTGTTCGGGACAGACAGTTTCTGGCAGGGGGTGGATGTGCCGGGGGAGAAATTGTCGAATGTGATTATTGTGCGGCTTCCTTTCGCGGTGCCGGGTCATCCGCTGATCCAGGGGCGGATCGAGCAGTTGAAAGAAGAGGGGATCAATCCGTTTTACGGGTACCAGGTTCCGATGGCGATTTTGAAATTCAAGCAGGGGTTCGGGCGGTTGATTCGGCGGAAGAGCGATTGCGGGATTGTGGCGGTGCTGGACAGCCGCATTTTGCATAAATCCTATGGACGTTTGTTCTTAGAGGCGATGCCTGAATGCCCGATTCAGATCGAGGACGAACCCTCTTTTTAGGGATTTCCTTTTTTTCACGGGGGAAAAGTCACTTTAGCGGGGGGCCTGTTTTGCCGATATTGGGGTGATTGTGACTATGCGGGATGAACAGGCATGATGCGATATCTGACAATCCAATCGGCCGGGGAGGGCTGGGACCGCTTCTGGGAGAGTCACCGGAAGTATGTGGCGGCTTTTTTGTTAACGCTGGCGGTCGATACGATCAGCACGATTCATTTTATGACGGCGACGGGGCCGGAGCAGGAGTTTCACCCTGTGGTTCGAATGGCCGGGTATGCGTATGGTCCGATTCTGGGGCCAGTGCTGGCGGCGTTTTTTAAGGCCCTGGCGGCGTTGATTGTGGTTTTGTATTGTCGGAAACTGGCGGTTCCGCTGTTTACGACGGCTTCGATTGTGTATTTGTTTGCGGGGTTTTATAACTATTTCGCAGTGGATCTGTATCTGCGCGGGGTGATGCCGTGGCTGCCGTTTTAGGCGGACGGGGGCTGGGTTTGTAAAGGGTTATAAATACGGCTCGATTTCGATCCGCTCGTTTTCCTCCGGTTCGTCCATCCAGTCTTGGTTTTCATCAAAAGCGTTTTCGATTCGCGCGGCGGTCAGTGCCTGGAAGGAAATTTCGAGGTGGGGTTTGAGCCGGACGGCGTCTGAGAGGGAATCGGCGGTGTAGAGGCATTGCTCGATGAGGGGTGTTGAGTCGGGACAGGGCGCTGACTGGATTTGTACCTCCCACCATGTTCCGTGGAATTTTTCGAACTCTTCCTGAAAGAGCGATAGCGGGAAGAGGGCCTGGGCGGCGCCGGGGAGAAGATCGGGCAGGCTGTGCAATTTAAAGAGTCGGTCAAGCAGGCGGTTATGATTCGTTTTGAGCAGGATTTGCAGGAGTTCTTCAAAGGGCATCAGCACTTCTCGCGTTTTCATAAATCCTCCGTTGTCCATTTTTTCTGAGCGATTCGAAATTCGTTATCAGGTATCAGCGTATGCGCTGATATTTATGGGGTATTGGGGGGGTGTTTTTTTCTGATTATTTCCGGATGTTACATAAAGAGAACCTTGTTTTCAGCGTAGGCAAATAGTTGCCTAACCTTGGGCCGATAATGGTCTCAAGGAAAATGAGGACCGGAAAAAAGGGTGAATACGGTATTCGTAAGTGCTTATTTTTTAAGTACCTAATCGTTGTTCCGTGAATCTGCGGGGATCGCTATATTTGCAGATTAAGTGGTTGAGGGAAGCCGTCGAAATTTCTGTGGAATTGTGCTGTTTAGACGCACAAAATATAGACAAAATATGTCTTGTTATAAAAGATTTATCGTGGGAATGTACAGGGCTTTTCCACGGCGCAACAGTGATTTGAAAGAATGAGGCGTCTATTGCCGTCAAAGGGATGCCAAAACGCTGACATGAACGGCCGAGCGGGTCTGAAGAATGCCTCCCGGGCTCGGCGCTTCAACGGGCGGCGTGTTTTGAACGCCGTGTTCGTATGTCTGATTTTGACGGGAGTTTGGTCGGCGTCGGCGCTGGGCGGGGGGCCGGAGCAGGTAAGTGTGATGCTGGTCTGCCAGGGTCTGGGGGCTCAGAAATCGGCGGAAGAGATCGAATACCAGGTGAAGGCAGCGTTTATTTATAATTTTATGAAATTTACAGACTGGCCAAAAGAGACAATGAAGGAGGATTCTGAGAGCGGAGCCTCGGGACCGTCGAAAGAGGGGAAAGCGGTTCGCAAAGAGCCGATGATAATCGGGATTGTCGGTGACAATCCGTTCGGCAAGGCATTTGAGCCGCTGCTGGATAAAAAGATCAAGGATCGTTCTTTTGAGATTGCGTTGATTCCGGGGATGGGAGAGTACCTGAAACGGGTTTCCAACCGGAAGGAGGCCATCGACAAGTATTATGAGGACTATGCGGCCGCCTTCGGGAGGTGTCATGTTCTTGTGTACTGCGGTTCGGAAAAGAATTATCTGAACGAGCACCTCGGCCGCGTGTCAGGCCGAGCGGTGCTGACCATTGGCGACCTGGAGAATTTTGTAGAACAAAGCGGCATGATCGGGTTTGTCAAGGCGGACAACAAGATTCGCTTTGAGATTCATTTGAGTCAGGCGGAGAAACAACAATTAAAAATCAGTTCGCAACTGCTGAAGCTGGCGCGACGCGTTATCCAGGAGAAGGAATCGAATGAACGATGAAGCTGTGATCTGTGATGCTTTGCATTCGGAGGAATCCGTGAAGCGTTATTTTCGCTGGACGATCCGAACGAAACTGACGCTGGTCATTATGTGCACGTCGCTGACGGCGCTGGTTTTGGCGAGCGGGATTTTTCTGCTGTGGGATTGGCGTACGCAGCGGAGGAATCTGATTAACGATATGAAGGTGCAGGCAGAGATTGCCGCGGAGAACTGCAAGGCCGCGGTGCAGTTCGGGGATGTGGAGGGGGTCCAGGAAACGCTGCATGTTTTCCGGGTCAAGCCCACGATTGAATACGTCGCGATTCTCGATCCGGCCGGGAAGATTTTTGCGGACTTTTACCAGGGGCAGGTCCATATTACGCATGAGAAGGAAGACGCGGAACGGCTTTCGTGTTTGGGGATTGAACCGGAACGGCTGGGGGAAGAGCGGTATTATTTCAGTGAATCGTTTTTGGTTGTCTCGCAGGCGGTCACGCTGGAACAGGAGACGATCGGGACGATGCTGCTGTGTTCCAATCTGAATCCGCTGCGGGCGTCGGTGCGCCGGAGTGCGTCGATTATTTCGAGCGTTCTGCTGCTGGCGGCGGTGGTGGCTTACGGGCTGTCTTCTTCGCTGCAGCACCTGATTTCGAAGCCGATCCGTTCGCTGGCGGAGTCGGCCCGGCAGGTGACGCGGAAGAAGGATTACTCGGTGCGGGCGGTGAAAACCAGTTCGGATGAGGTGGGGCTGCTGATTGAGGCGTTTAACGGGATGCTGGATCAGATCCAGGAGGAGATTGAGCGTCGTCAGAAGGCGCAGATTGAGCTTCTGCAGCATCGGGATCACCTGGAGGAGATGGTCAACGAGCGGACCTCGGAACTGAAGCAGACGAATCGGCAACTGGAACTGGCGGTGGAGAAGGCCAACCTGATGGCCCGGCAGGCCCGTGAGGCGAACCGCGCCAAGAGTGAATTTCTGGCGAATATGAGTCATGAGATTCGGACGCCGATGAATTCGATTCTCGGCTTCAGCGAGATTCTGAACGAGGAGGAGACCCTTTCGCCGGAGCACCGGAAGTATATCCAGTTGATTTTGAATAACGGGCGTGTGCTGCTTCAGTTGATTAACGACATTCTTGATTTTTCGAAGATCGAGGCGGGCAAGCTGAGTACGGAGGTGATCGAGTTTTCGCTGTTTGAATTTCTGGAGGATTTGAATTCGCTGCTTCGGCCGCTGGCGCTGAATAAGGGGCTGGAGTTTGAGATTCTGCAATGCAGCGATCTGCCGTCGGTGATCTGGTCGGACCCGGTCCGGGTTCGTCAGTGTTTGGTCAACCTGGTCAGCAACGCGATCAAGTTTACCACGTCGGGGCATGTGTTTGTTAACGTGTATGTGCAGCGGATGGAGGAGTCGGATTATATCCGGTTTGACGTGGAGGATACGGGGATCGGGATCCCGGAGGAGAAGAAGCAGACGATCTTTGAGGCCTTTACGCAGGCGGACGGGAGCACGACGCGGAAGTTCGGGGGAACGGGACTGGGGCTGACGATTACGCGGCAGCTTGTGCATCTGCTGGGCGGTTCGATTGAGGTGCGCAGCGAAGAGGGTCGCGGATCGGTGTTTTCGGTGCTGTTTCCGAGCGGGGTGAATGTGGAGGATCAGCCGGTGATGAATCGGTATCAATTGTCCGAATCGCTGGTGACGGAGAAGAAGCCGTCGCAGTCCGGGTCGCTTCGCGGGCGGATTCTTGTGGCCGAGGACGCGGCCGGCAACCAGGCGCTGATCCGGCTGCTGCTGGAGCGGCTGGGGCTGGAGGTGGTGATCGTGGAAAACGGGCAGCAGGCGCTGGACCGGGCCCTGTCCGAGTCGTTTGATTTGATTTTTATGGATATGCAGATGCCTGTTATGAATGGGTACGACGCGGTCCGAATGCTGCGTCAGAAGGGGTATACGGGCCCGATTGTGGCGCTGACGGCCAACGCGATGAAGGAAGATGAGAAGAAATGCCTGGCGGCGGGGTGTGACGGGTATCTTCAGAAACCGATCGATCGGGCGATTTTGTCCGAGCGACTGCAAACCTATTTACAGCGAAAGGAAAGCGGTATGGAAAGGCAAGAACCCACGCGGTCGGAGATGGATCCGATGCGGGAACTGTACGAGGAAAGCAGCCGTGGTTCGGGTGAGGAAAAAGCGGACGGGGCGGGGTCTGATTCGGGCGTGCCGATTGACTGGGAGGATCTGAGCCGGGTTTGCGACGATCCGGAGATCCTGGAGGTGGTTGCCCAGACGGTGCTGGATGAGACACCGGATGTGCTCAGCCAGTTGCAGGAAGCGGTCAGCCGGCAGGACGCGGCGTCGATTCAGCTTCTGGCTCACCGGATTAAGGGCACGGCCAAGAACCTGGCGGCCAAGACGCTGGCGGATCATGCGTTTGCGCTGGAACTGGCGGCCAAGGAGGGACAGACGGAAAACGCCCAGGCGTTGCTGGATAAAATAGGTGAGGCGGCCGAGCAGCTCAAGGCGTTTTTGGCCCAGGAGAACTGGATTGAGCAGGTCAAGACAGCGGTCCGGGGATAGCGAAGGCGATGGACCAGCCAGGGAGAGGATTGCTTACAGATCGTTGTATTTGGTGCTTCTTCCTTTTGCCTTGTGGACGGGATATTTTCGGCGGTTGATTTCTATTTTCTGGTTTGCGGCTTCAACGAGGTCGATGTCGAGCTCGTGACCGAGGTAGATTAAGAAGGCGAAGATGTCGGCGAGTTCCTCCCTGACCCTTTGTTTTTCCTTGTCGGAGAGGGTCCGGCTTTCGGCGGGGGTTTTCCAGAGGAAGTTTTCGAGCAGTTCGGCGGCCTCGATGGTCAGTCCCTCGGCCAGGTTTTTGGGGTCGTGAAACTGCTTCCAGTCCCGCTGGTCTCGGAAGCGGAGCAGTTTTTCTTTAAGCTTTTCAAAGTCCTCATTGTTCATAATAGCGCCGTGCTGAAGTAGCGTTCGGCCCGATCCGGCAGGACCGTAGCGATGGGGCCATCCATTTTTTTTGCCAGTTGCCGCGCGGCCCAGACATTGGCGCCGGAGGAGATTCCGACCAGCAGGCCGTGATGGATGCCGAGACGGCGGGTTTCCTCGATGGCGTCCTCATCGGTGACCTCGATGACTTCATCGACCAGCGAGACATCGAGGATGTCCGGAATGAACCCGTCGCCGATGCCCTGAATCTGATGCAGTCCGGGTTCGTGGCCGAGCAGGGCGGAGACGTCCTTGGGTTCGACAGCGACGATTTTTATGTCCGGCTTGTGTTCGCGCAGGAATTTGCCGACGCCCTGGAGGGTTCCCCCGCTGCCGACGCCGGCGACGAAACAGGCGACCTGGCCGGTCATCTGCCGCCAGAGTTCCACGGCGGTCTGTTCGTAGTGAATGCGTGGGTTGTCGGGATTTTTGAATTGCTGAGGGACAAAGATGCGGGGGTTTTCGGCCTGCATTTGCTCGACTTTTTCGACGGCGCCGCCGATGCTTTTTTTGGCGGGGGTCAGGATCAGCTCGGCGCCGAGGGCCTTGATGAGCTTTTTGCGTTCCATGCTCATGTTTTCGGGCATGACAATTGTGACTTTGTATCCTTTGAGTCGGCCGACGAGGGCGATGCCGATGCCCGTATTGCCGGAGGTGGGCTCGACGATGACCGAATCGGGGTGCAGTTTGCCGTCCCGTTCGGCTCCCTCGAGCATGGCCAGGGCGACGCGGTCTTTGATGCTGCCGCCGGGATTGAGGAATTCGGCCTTGGCGTAGATGGACTGTCCCTTGAGCCGAATGAGGGGGGTATTGCCGATCAGGTCGAGGATGTTATCCGTGAGCATGTGCCGAGTCTTTCATTTTGATGGGTCAGGGATGGTCAAAGGTCAGTTTTTTGGCTTCGACGCCTTCGATGGCATTGAGCTTTTGGGCCAGTTGGTCGGCCGTATTCTCGTCATCGGTCATTTCGAGAAGGAGCAGTCCGTTGGGTGAACAGAAGCCCTGATCGGCCTCGTGCAGGCCGAGCCGGGTCCGGATGCTGCAGCCGTATTCGGTCAGAAGGTGCTGGACGTCGCTGACATGATGGATTCGGTCCGTGATGTGGACGCCTAAAATGACATGTTTTTTCAGCGGCATCTTGTTGTCCTTTCGTTTATTGGTTGAGTATTTTCTGAACAATTTCAGCGGCCGTGCGGACGGATTGGGGACAGGTATCGAAAGCGCCGGGCTGTTTGGAGGCGGTCTGTCCCTGCGGCGTGCTCAGGTCAAAGCCAAGCAGGTCGCGGCAGTAGATGGAGCCGGCCTGGGCTTTGAACTGCTCCATCAGGTTTTGTGTTTTTCGGTACAGGTCATATTTGGTGTTTTTGTCATTTGGGTCGTCCGTGCCGTATCGGAGGCCGAGGACGAGGATGGCCCCGGTCAGGGCTCCGCAGATGCCGCCGGTTCGTCCGATGCCGCCTCCGAGTCCTCCGGCCAGTTTGAGGGCGATGGAGCGGTCGAGCCCGAGCGGCCGGGCCCATGCGGCCAGGACGGCCTGGGAACAGTTAAATCCTTCGCTAAACAGGGTTACGGCTTGTTCAACCGGGTCCATTTATGCTCTCCATTGCCGGGTACGGGTTCACAACAAAAGGCAGCATGAATCTTATAGAATACGTCAGTCAAGTCAAGCTAAATGCCTTTTGATGGACGGCCGGCCGGGGGAGGGCCGGGGGGAGGCCGGGCTGAGGGAGAATATATATAAGTTCTTTATTTATATATAGATACAAGAAAATCGAGGGCCTGGGGGCAATGGGCAGGTTGTGTTTTTAGGAGAGTTTTCGAGCTTTCCTCATTTTAGCAGGTGACGATTGCGGGGTTTCTGAAATAATATAATGAAAACAGTCAATCCAGTGTGGTTTAGACCTGAGATGACGGACAATAGACGACATAGTGTATCCAGTGAAAACGGGGAAACCAAATTATTTATGAGTTTGGTTTTGCCCAACCAGCGAAAGCTTTATGTGTATATCCTGAGTTTGGTTATTCATCCTTCCGACGCGGATGATATTCTGCAGGATACCCTTGCGCTGATGTGGAGAAAGTTTGATGACTTTCAGGCCGGCACGGATTTTGTGGCGTGGGGCAAAGCGATCGCGCGGTATAAAGTGCTGAATTATCTGAAGAAAAACAAATCCGCCAAGATTCAGTTTGATACGGATGTTTTAAAGATCATCGAATCGGAATCGCATCAGATCGATAATTTTTCGGAGCGCCTGGAGGCGATGAAAAAGTGCCTGAAAAAACTTACCGAGAAAGAACAGGGCCTGCTGAATATGCGTTACGGGAAGGATTTTTCGTTTAAGAAGATGGCGCTGCAGATGGGGATTTCGAAGCAAAGCGCGTACCGTTCGATCAGCCGGATTCACGCGAAACTGATTAAGTGTGTTAAATACGCTTTGGGACTGGGGGCCCTTTATGAACACTGACGATGCACTTCTTATGGAAATCAGCCATATCCTGATTCGTGCCCGGGACAATTCCGTGGACGCGGAGGATTTTTCTCGTCTTCAGCATCTGCTGAAGACGCGTGCGCAGGCACGGGAATATTATTTTGACATGGTTTCGTCGTTTGTGGTTCTGGAAGAGATGCAGGATCTCCTGGCTAATGAAGAGGACGAAAAAGTGATGGAATTGCTGACGGCGCTTGCGGAAAATGAGAAGACGGCCGCCGCGGTAACAATCGAGTCGGAGGCAGAGGAGGCGTCCGCGGCAGGCTGCGCGGTTTCCCCGGTTCCGAAAAAGAGGAATAAGTTATCCTTGGCGCTGTTGATTCTTTCTTCGGCAGCGTTATTTTTTATCCTTTTTGTGCTGCACTTTTTATCTCCTGTCGAGCGTGTGCAGGTAGCTACGGTGACGGATTCGATTGGGGCGCGCTGGACGGGTCTTTCGCCTGTTCCCGAAACGGGCACCCGCCTGGAAACGAATGCCGAGCCGATGCTTCTGGCTGAAGGGATCGTCAAGATTCATTGTGACAGCGGGATCCAGATGGTTGTAGAAGGGCCGTGTCAGTTTTCGTTTATCACGGCGATGGAGGTTCATCTTCAGTACGGCCGTCTTTTCGCGACGGTATCGAATACCGGGCGGGGTTTTACGGTGACGACGGAACAGGCGCGGATTATTGACCTGGGTACGGAATTCGGGGTTCAGACGCTTCCGGACGGGTCCACGGAGCTGCATGTGTATAAAGGGAAAACAGCGCTGGTTGCCGGCAGCCGTGAAGATCAGAAACGGGTGATTGACGTTTTGGCGGGAATGGCCCGGCGGATAGACTCGATTCGTTCCGAGGTTCAGGAGATCGGTCTGAAAAAAGAGTTGTTTGTTCAGCATATCGCGTCTGAATACAACCTGGTGTGGAGAGGACAGCCGCTGAGTCTGGCCTGTGTTGTTTCGGGAGGGGACGGTTTTTCGGGGGGGGATGTGAAAACGGGGATTGATCCGGCGACGGGGCTGGTTGGCGGCCGGGTGGTGCAGGCGTTTAACCGGCTGGGACATGAGGGCTATCACCCGGTTCATCCACGGCGATTTATTGACGGGGTGTTTATCCCGGACGGCGGGCCGGGGGGAGTGCCGGTCAGTTCGGCCGGTCATCGTTTTGACGACTTTCCGGATACAGACAGCTACTACTGGGCGGACATCACCGCGGACCCGTATATTCTCGATGTCTCTGAGCCGGACGAAGAGAGGCGGCAGGAGGGGCGGCTCCTGCCGTTGGGGCTGGATGCGCCGGATCTTCCGGGGATCCAAGAGGCGCCACTGCTTCTGCTGCATCCCAATGTGGGGATTACGTTTGATCTGGAGGCAATTCGTCAGGCGCTGGGGCCCCTGGCGGAAATTCGCAGTTTTCAAGCTGTTTGCGGGGTGTCGAGCAATGTGCCCCGCTTTCAGCATTCGGAGTTCTGGGTTTTGGTGGACGGCCGGAGTGTGTTTCATGCCGCTGACGGTGCGGAATTGCCGAAAATGATAGAGATTCCCCTGCGGCCGGATCAGCGTTTTCTGACGCTGGCGGCGACGGACGGCGGGGATCAGATTATTAACGACTGGTGTCTTTTTGTGAATCCTGAGCTGGTGATCGGTTCGGCTCTATAATCCGTGTGTGAAGTGCAGGATCGGAGGGTGTGTGATGAAAGCGAATTTTTTTGGAGGACGGACGGAATGGGATGAGGATTTTGCCTGTTGATTTCATGTCGGGCTTGCCGCCTGATCCGCTCTCTTTGGATTCCTTGGCGCGCAAGCAGGAACGAATTGTATGAAGATTGATTTTGTGAAAGGAGAAGACGATGGGTGCAAAAACAGGTTTCCTTTTTATTTTATTTTCCGCGGCGGTACTGTGTTGTTACGCGGCGCCGATTGCCGTGGAGAACTCCAGCTTTGAGCTGCCGGGGACCGAGAAGATTAAAGGATGGAACGGAGAGGGTGTCGGCGGCACGCCGGCGGTGGACATTCCCGGCTGGGCAAGCGATACGGCTGTTGAGGATTCCGGTGTTGAAGACGGGTATGAGCCGACGGATGGAAGCTGGATTGCCTTTATGATGGGCGGCGATCCGGCTGTCTGGCAATTGACGGATCATGTTCTCAGCAGCGGCGAAACGATTATTTTGAAGGTGGACGCGAGGGTGACGTGGCAAGCGGATACGCTGACCATGACGCTCTATTATGACGACGGGGGCACGCGTGTAGTCGCGGCGACGGAGGATGTGTCGATTACAGAGGCCTGGCAGGAATTTGAGTTGTCCTTTGCGGCCGACGATGTGCCGGCGGCGATCGGCAACCGGATTGGCGTCCTTTTTGCCAACCCCACAATCGATTGGCTTGGGATCGATCATGTTCGGCTGGAGGTGGTGTATGTTTCTCCGGTCCATCCCGAGGACGGCAGGAACTA
The DNA here is from genome assembly GCA_018433925.1 of Phycisphaerae bacterium. Taxonomy (GTDB): domain Bacteria; phylum Planctomycetota; class Phycisphaerae; order Sedimentisphaerales; family Anaerohalosphaeraceae; genus JAHDQI01. The sequence goes on from JAHDQI010000227.1 coordinate 19,816, forward strand.
TGTGGACTGGGATGAAGATTTGGAATGGACGGTGGCCAATGGCTGGAACATTGACCTGTATTGGGGTCCTGAAGATGATCCGAATCTGTCGAGCCAACCGGAATACAAGCGTCTGGTTGACAGCGGGGCAACGACCTGGGATCCGGGCATGATGGATTCGAAGAAGAAGTACTACTGGCGTGTGGATGCCCGCGAGCCGAACCTGGTTGATCCGTATGAAGATGTGATTCACAAAGGTCCGGTCTGGAGTTATCAGACGCGTGGTTTGGCGCCGGAGGATATGACGATTTCGCCGGCGGTCGGGCAGGCCGTGGAGGCGGGGGCCAATGCGGTCTTTGCGGCGAATGGGGTCAACGTGGAGACGTGGACCTGGTATAAAGAAGGCGACCCGACTCCGCTGTCTGACGGGGCGGAGTATAGCATTAACGGGAATGAACTGACGATTCTGAATGTTGATATGGATGATGAGGGATATTATTACTGTGTGGGTTCCAATGCCTCGGCTCCGGGTGAGACAGACCAGACCGCGCCGGCGCGGCTGCTGCTTCGGCGGCTGATGGGTTCCTGGAAGCTGGATTATACGCTGGCCGACTCGGTGGCGTCTGAGTGGCCGGGGGCGACCGCGTACGCGGGAACGATGGACGATCCGAATTACGCGGAGGGGATCGACGGCGGAGCCATTGATATTGTGACGACTTCGGCGCCGTATCGGTATGTGACGGTGCCGGACACGGAAGATGTCTATGATTTCTATCCGATGGGCATTACGGTCAGCGCCTGGATCAAGACCACGGAAACCGGCTGGGGTGCCATTGCCTCCAAGGCCCTTCGCGGCGAAACGCAGCAGGGATGGGTAATGGAGCACAACGGCAATACGATTTATATGACGTTCCGCGGCGGCGGCTCGGCCAATGTCAACGGCAGTGTGGCCGACGGCCAGTGGCACCTGGTGGCGGGAACCTATGATCCCGTATCCGGCATTACTTCCGTGTACGCCAGTTATGAGGATGAGTACGGTATTAACCGGATTGCCTCGGCCCAGTCGGGCGTCAATCGGAATTTCACCTTTGCTGAACAGCCGCTTCGATTCGGGATTGAAACCAATGATGAGGATTCCGATGTGAACGTGTATGAAGGGCTGATTGACGAGGTTCGGATCTATCCGTACGCGATGGATATTTCCGAGATTGCCCAGGCTCTGTTTTTGCCGATTTACGGCGGGTCTGTTTGCGCCAAGCCGGGCTATGACGATCGTTATGATCTGAATAACGACTGCCGGACGGATATCGGCGACCTGGCGGTTCTGGCCGGGGCCTGGCTGTCTGATGGATTGTTCGAGGGCTTGTGATTTGCAGGATGTGACCCGCCCGGGTGTTCGGCCGGTCTCCTGCGGATACTGTGTGTCCGAATATTGTTCCGGGGGCGATGTCGATTTTGCCGGAACCGGAATTGACGGTTTTTCTGCGGTGCAGAAAAGTAAACCGGGTTGTGGTTTTATCGGCAGTTCTCCGTGCTTTATGTACGGAGAACTGCCGTGTTCTTGTTTTTTTCGGTATGCTGAGCGAACAAACGATCTATTGTCAAGAGCGGGGTGTTCTATATCTATTAGAGGCGGAAAATGAAATCTTCTTTCTTATGCATCCATTGTTTTGTACTGTTTGTGTCGGTTTGTCTTTATGCCCAGCCGATTTTTGTAGTCAATTCAGGTTTTGAAGATCCGAATGAAGGGAAGATTCAGGATGATTTCAGCCGGATTCCCGGCTGGAGTCAGGATGTGACGACTGATTCCGGGGTTGAGCCCACGGAGGCTTATGCGGGCAATTACCGTGGTTTCGGACGGGGATCGGACGGGCCGATTTATCAATTGCTGGGCGAGACGTTTGCCGCGGAGGGGAACTATACTTTGACTTTTTACGGCCGCAGCACATATATGGCCGGTTCGATTACGGCCGCGTTTTATTTTCTTGAAAATCCCTCAATTCCCACAGTTCGAACAGTTATTGCCGAACAAACCTATTCGGTATCCGATGCCTGGGCGGAATACTCGCTGCCGTTGACCGCGGAGTCCGGACAGCCGTATATTGGGGGGGCGATCGGGATTCAATTTTTCGGGGATGCCGGCTGGTACGGGCTGGATGAAGTTGGTATGACGGTTGATGACGGGCAGCCGCCAATCCGTGTTTCGAATCCGTCTCCGGCCAATGGACAGGCCGGGGTGGATGTGAGCACATCGCTGGCCTGGGATGCGCCGACGGGATACCCTGAAGGGCACTATGAAGTGTTCCTGGGGACCGATTCCGGCTTTGCGGGAGTAACCCCGGTGTTGGTTGAGGATGAGTTTTATCAGCCCTCTGTGCCGCTGGAGGAAGGGGTGACCTATTTTTGGCGTGTGGATGTGGTTGGCGGGGATGCCGGGCCGGTATGGTATTTTACGACCGCCGGCCGGGAGTGGGAAAACCCGGTTGTCAATCAACTCAATAAAAGGCCGTCGCATGCCACGCTGATGCCGTATGCGGACAGAAACTCGGCGGTTGCGGGTTTGCGTCAGGCCTCCGATTATTATCAGTCGCTAAACGGGAATTGGAAATTTCACTGGGCGCCAAAGCCGGAAGACAGACCTGCTTTGTTTTACGAGGTTGGCTATGATGTCAGCGGCTGGGATGAGATTCCCGTGCCGGGCAACTGGCAGATGCACGGGTACGGGACGCCGATTTACAGCAATGTGACCTATCCTCATGCCAATGATCCGCCTCGTGTGACGACCGAGCCGCCGGCCGGATATACCTCTTCGGCTGCGCGCAACCCGGTGGGTTCCTACCGAAGGGACTTTACGATTCCCGCGTCCTGGTCGGGGCGTCGTGTCTTTGTTCATTTTGACGGGGTGAAGAGCGCGTTTTATCTGTGGGTAAACGGGCATGCGGTCGGCTACAGCGAAGACAGCATGACAGCAGCGGAATTTGATATTACCGAGTTTCTTACGCCGGGGGTTAATGTGCTTGCGGCGGAGGTGTATCGCTGGTGCGACGGCAGTTATCTGGAAGACCAGGACATGTGGCGCATGAGCGGCATAGATCGGGATGTGTATCTGTTTTCGACGGCCGATGTGCATCTGCGTGATTTCGGGGTCCGCTGCGATCTGGATGCGCAGTATGAAGACGCCGTGCTGGAGGTGACCGCCCATGTGATGAATTTTGACACGGCCGCGGCGGGGCCGCATACCGTTGAGGTGACCCTGCTGGACCCGGATGGGCAGGCGGTGGGGGCCGATCCGCTGATGACCGAGTCCGTCAGTTCGATTGAAGCCGGGCAGGAAGCCGTTTTGGATTTGCAGGCCCCGGTTTCCGATCCGCTCAAATGGACGGCGGAAACTCCCGCCCTGTACCAGGTTCTGCTGACCCTGAAAGATCAAGGCGGCGCGACGGTTGAGGTGTTGAGCTGCCGTTTTGGATTTCGGGAGATCGAGATCGCCGGCGGCCAATTGCTGATTAACGGCCGGCCGATTATGATCCAAGGTGTCAATCGCCATGAACACGATCCGGATACCGGTAAGTATGCGACGATGGAACGCATGATTGAAGATATTGTGTTGATGAAACAGAACAATATCAATACCGTCCGCACGTCGCATTATCCCAACCGGCCCGAATGGTATGACCTGTGCGATGCATTTGGTTTGTATGTTATCGATGAAGCCAATATCGAATGCCACGGCAATACGGCTCTTTCGAACAATCCCCTCTGGGAAACCGCCTTCCTCGAGCGGACGCGAAATATGGTGGAGCGTGACAAGAATCATCCCTGTGTCATCCTGTGGTCGCTGGGGAATGAATGCGGTAACGGGGTCAATTTTGCGGCTACGAGCCGTTGGATTCGCAATCGCGACCGGACGCGAAAGGTTCATTATGAAGCGGCCGGAAGCGGGGCCAATACGGATGTGACGGCGCCGATGTACGCAGGCATCGGCAGTATTGAAAGTTATGCCCAGGGCAGTCCGAGCAAGCCGCTGATCCTGTGCGAATACGCACACGCGATGGGCAACAGTGTGGGGAATTTGCAGGATTACTGGGATGTTATCGAGGCCTACCCGGTTCTGCAGGGCGGCTCGATCTGGGACTGGGTGGATCAGGGACTGCGGAAGACCAGCGATCCTTTCTATACGATTTCGGATCACAGCAGTTTTGGCAATCACGCGGCGGCGTACGGGCAATTTCCGGCGGGATTCAGCTCGCTGGCGCTGGAGGGCTATGCGGTTGTTACGGATGATCCCTCCCTGGATATTACCGGCACGGCATTGACTCTTGAGGCCTGGGTCAAACCGGAGGCCAATGCGACGCATGGTCCGATCCTCACCAAAGGTGATCATCAGTATGCGATCAAGGTGGCGGGCAGCGGAACGGATCTGGAATTTTTTATTTATGACGGGACCTGGATTACGTGCAGTGCGGCTCTGCCTTCCGACTGGGTCGGTCACTGGCACCACGTTGCCGGAACCTATGACGGGGCGGAACTGCGAATCTATATTGACGGTGAACTGAAGAACACCCGCTCTCATATCGGGTCTGTTTCTTCCAATGCCTTTCCGGTCAACATCGGCCGCAATTCGGAAATCCCCAGCCGGCGCTTTGGCGGCCTGATCGATAAGGTGCGGATTTATCCTACGGTTCTGAGTGTTTCCGAATTGAACCGTCCCGAAGCGTCGCCTCCTGCCGGGGCCGTTTTGTGGCTGGAATTCGACGCCGGTGATTTGACGCAGACCGGCGGCGGGCAGGAATTTTGGGCCTACGGCGGCGATTTTGGAGATGTACCTAATGACGGCAATTTCTGCATCAACGGTCTTGTTCAGCCGGATCGGACAGCGAATCCGCATTTGACGGAAGTCAAAAAGGTTTATCAGTCCATCCGGGTCTATGAAAACGATGCCGCAACCGGGCAGTTTACGGTCCATAATAAATACACGTATCTGGATCTGGATTTCGTGGAAATCCGCTGGCGGCTGACGGAAGACGGCCGGGTGATTGAGACCGGGACGATGTTGCCTCCCGCGGCGGGTCCCGGTCAGCAGGTTCCGATTGCAATCGGGTACAGCGAACCGGCTTCCAAGCCGGCGGGGGCGGTGTATCATGTGACGATTGAGTTTGCGCTTGCCGAAGAGACGGCCTGGGCGGATGCCG
>JAHDQI010000149.1 GCA_018433925.1 Phycisphaerae bacterium
AAGATTTACATTTTCATCATGCGTAACGCCGATTACTACATCGGCTTTGTCTATTTTGGCCTGCCTGAGAACGGCCAACTCGGTTGCGTCGCCTTCCACTCGGAATCCACTGAACTGGTCCGCCGCCAAAGCGTCAAACGCGCTGGAATTTACATCGATGACCACAACACTATGCCCTTCATTACTCAGCCGGTTGGCTAAAAAAGAACCGAGCCGACCACAGCCGATGATGATAATATATGAATTATTCAGTACCATCTTTGGAATCCGTTGGTTTAATAAGATGTCTCTTTGTCAAGCTTAATCTTTTGGTTCTTGGCCGGTTTTGCTTTCGTCGAACGGTTCAGATTCTCCTGTGCGGGCTTATAGGTCGCATCAAGAGAGAGAGCGGCACGATAGTTTTTCTGAGCTTCGACTCTGCTTCCCTGCACTTCGTACAAAGCTCCGAGAAAATTAAAGGCCTCCGGCCGGGACGAATCAATTGAGATCGCTTTCTTTACGTATTCGGCCGCCGCCGTGAAATGCCTGTCGGAAACGCATCGTTTGGCAAGCTCCAGCCAGGTTGTGTAATCCTGGCTCTTTTCCTGATCCAGCATTTCCCGTTTGATAATCTGTGAGATCAGGTCCCGGATCTCTTTAGGCGTAAACGGTTTCTGAATAAAATCCATTGCTCCGAGTTTCATTGCGTCGACGGCCGAATCAATCGTCCCGTGGGCCGTAATAATGATCACCCGAATATCCGGGCGGTCTTTTCGAAGCCTCGTAAGCACCTCCATCCCGTCCATTCCCGGCATCCGCAAGTCCAGCAAAATCAGACCAAACTCTTGATCCTTTAATTTGGACAGAGCTTCTTCACCATTGACGGCCGTATCTGTTTGCACTTCCATATCCGACAGTGCCTGGGTAAGAGTCATGCGGATATTCTTTTCGTCATCCACGATCAGTATTTTGCGAATGTTCATTCTCAATCTCCTGTTTCAGAGTTCATTCTGCTGCCGGTATCGTAAATGTAAATGTGCTCCCTTTGCCGGGTTGCGAATCTACCCATATGGTTCCGCCGTGAGCCCGGACAATTTCTTTACAGATGGCCAGACCCAGTCCGCTGCCGCTCAACGCCTTGTTCGTTTTTACCTGAACAAATTTGTCAAAAATACGGGATTGATAATCATACGGGATCCCTGCCCCGTTATCAAGGACAGAAAGATGAACCTGGGGACCTGCTCGCCGAGCCGATAATTTGATAAATCCATTTGATTCAGTGTAGCGGAGGGCATTGGAAATCAGGTTTGTCAACACCCACGTGATTTTATTAACATCGGCTTTCAGGTCCGGCAGATCGGAAGGTATATCGCAAGATAATTCTACTGATTTTTCATCGGCCTGGCTCTTTAATACACTGACGGCTTTTTCAAAAACCAACTTAACCGAAACCGGTTCAAATTCGATTTCCATTTTCCCGGCTTCAATCTTGGAGATATCCAGCAAATCATTGACC
>JAHDQI010000213.1 GCA_018433925.1 Phycisphaerae bacterium
CCCGAAGGGGGAGGGGGTTTAAAATCGGCCACCGCCAAAGGCGGTTTCCTCATTTCTTTTCTCTTTGACCCAATCAAATCGCGGAAAAACTCGGAAAAAACAGGAACAAAAGCGGCAATTTTTGGCCAAAAAGCGGACAAAACAGAACAAAGAGCGGACAAAAAAGGAAAAGAAAGGGACAAACTTGGCATCAGGAATAATACCCACAAAACCTCCAAAAAACCGCGTTTCCAGCCCAAAAACCCGGAAAATACGATAATTTCTCTTTGTTTCGCTGTTCATTCCCGCTCCCGGCCGGGTACAACAAATCAATCCTGGCCCCCAACCCCCGCCGCCATAGGCAAACCCAAAACCCCGATTCGCAAAATTTGCGTTTTACAACAATCGGATTTGTCGATATACTTGTCCCAAAATCAACAAACTCGGGAAATTCTTTAGGGAGGTACAAAATGAAGCGAATTGCAATGGTTTTGGGAGCGGTTCTTATAATCACCCTCTTGCTGACAGTCGGCTGTGCCAAAAAGCAGGACACCGGTTCTCAGCCCGCCTTCGAATTCTCCTACAGCATCTTCTTCCCGCCAACGCACATCCAGTGCATCACGGCCGACGAATGGGCCAGGGAGATCGAAAAACGCACGGAGGGCCGGGTCAAAATCACCCTGTACCCCTCCGGCACGCTCTCCAAGGCGCCCCAGGTTTACGAAGGCGTGGTCAGCGGCATCTCCGACATCGGCATGAGCTGCTTTGCCTATACCCGCGGACGGTTTCCGCTGCTCGAAGGCCTCGATCTGCCCATGGGATACCCGGACGGCATGACCGCCAGCCGAATCGCCACGAACCTGGCCGCCAAATACGCCCCCGAAGAACTGGCCGATACAAAGGTCCTCTATATCCACGCCCACGGACCGGGCATCCTCGCCTCCAAAAAACCCGTCGAAACCATCGACCAGATCAAAGGCCTCAAGGTCCGGGCCACCGGCCTGTCAGCCAAGATCGTCACCTCCCTCGGCGGCGTCCCGGTTGCCATGGCGCAGCCCGAAACCTACGAATCCCTTCAAAAAGGCGTCGTGGACGCGACCATGTGCCCGGCCGAAACACTCAAGGGATGGAAGCAGGGAGAGGTCATCTCCTCCGTCACCGACAGTTCCTGCATCGGCTATACCACCGCGATGTTCGTGGTCATGAACAAGGGCAAATGGGATGCCCTGCCCGCCGATCTTCAGCAGATTGTCACGGAGGTCTCCGCCGAATGGGTAGACAAACACGGACAGGCATGGGATCAGGCCGACGAAGAGGGCTGGGCCTTTGTCGAGGAACTCGGCCATCCGGTCATCGAACTGTCCGCCGATCAGCAGCAGCTATGGAAGCAGGCCGTTCGCCCCATCATAGACGAGTTCATCGCAACCGCCGAAGAAAAGAACCTGCCCGGCCGGCAGCTCATCAACGATATCGAGACCATGATCGGCGAAGCAAAATAACCAGAGGATTTCGCTCTTGTGCTGAATAAACTTGTATATTGTTACGTAACAGCGCTGAAGACCGTGGTCTATCTGCTGGCCCTGCTTTCGGGACTGGCCGTTCTGGTCATGATGACCGTCACGGTCGTCGATGTCCTGCTGCGAAAGTCTCCCTGGCCCATGGTCGGCGCCTATGATATCGTCCAGATCGCAGGAGCCGTAACCATCGCCTGCGCCCTGCCCTATACCACCGCCGTCAAGGGACACGTGGCCATCGAGTTCTTCTACCACAAACTCGCCCGGCCCGGCCGCATAACGCTGGATATATTTCTGCGATGCCTCTCGATGACCCTTTTCTCGCTGGCCTCCTGGCAATGTGTCCTCTACGGCCGCTCGCTGAAGGCCGCCGGCCAGGTCTCCCAGACCCTCCAATGGCCCATCTTCTGGCTGCCCTACCTCATCGCCGCCTGCTTTGCCGTCATGGTATTGGTGATCCTGCACAATATGCTCCATCCCGGAAAGGAAATGATCAAACCGTGACCCCCCTTCAGATCGGCATTCTCGGCTGCCTGTTCCTCCTGCTGCTGCTGACCAGCAGCATGCCCGTGGCCTTCGTAATGACCCTGGTGGGCGTAGCGGGCTTCGCCGCCC
>JAHDQI010000281.1 GCA_018433925.1 Phycisphaerae bacterium
CGGCGATCCGTTTTACCGGTTCCGGGAAGGGCATTCGGCTGACGGATTCACAAAGCCGAGGGCTGCTTGATTTTGGAGCCGCCGACAGTTTTATGGTCAGGATTGTGTTTTGTACAAGCAGCCATGCTGACGGGGGAGTTGTCGGGGCCGGGACTTTGGCGGCTAAGGATGTCGGTACGGGGGCTGCTTCCTGGTGGCTTCGGATTCAGGACGGCAAGGTTCGTTTTTTCCTTGATGACGGCGTTTCCAGCGCATCGGTGACCGGTGAGTCTTTGGTTTCAGATGGGCGATGGCATGAAGTGATTGCTGCCCGTGACGCTGAAGACGGCATGGTTTATCTTCTTTTGGACGGCCGGATGGACGGGATGGCGGCCGACAATACCGCGGGAGGTTTCGGCAACAGCAATGACTTTATGGTCGGCTGTTTTAACGGGGGCGAACGGTCTTTTTCAGGCGATATCGATAAGGTGATTGTTTATCAGGGCCGGTTATTTGATATTGTAAAGATTTCCGATGGGGATCTCAATAGTGATGGTATTGTTGATATCAGAGATTTGGTGATTATGGTTTCCAACTGGGATTTGTAGTACGATCATATAGAGAAAATGAGAAACGACTACGGAAAAAGACAACGAAAAATTTGTTTGAGGAATGCAATGCATATAGAAGGTTTGATCGCGGCGCCGTTTACACCCCTGAAGCCGGACGGGAGCATTCATCCGGAGGCGATCTGTTCCTACGCCGAATTGCTTGCGGGCAACGGGGTCGAGGGGGTGTTTATTTGCGGCACAACAGGGGAAGGGATGTCGCTGACGCTGAAAGAACGCATGCAGGTTGCCGAGGCGTGGAGCCGCCAGTCCCGCTGCGGTTTGAAACTGATCGTTCATATCGGGGATACGAGCCTCCAGACCAGCAAGTCGCTGATGCTGCACGCCGAAGAGATCGGGGCGTACGCGGTGGGCATGATCGGGCCCTGTCATTTTAAGCCCGAGACGGTCGATGTTCTTGTGGAGTACTGCCGGGACGTTGCGGCAGTCTCGCCGAAGATGCCTTTTTATTATTATCACATGCCGTCGATCAACGGGATCGATTTCAGCATGCGGACATTTCTGGAAAAAGCGGCCGACACAATTCCCAATCTGGCAGGGATCAAATATACCTATGAGGATTTGATGGATTTTCATCTGTGTCAGGCATTGGAGGGAGGGCGTTTTGATATGCTGTTCGGACGGGATGAGCTGCTGCTGTGCGGTCTTGCGCTCGGAGCCAAAGGGGCCGTGGGCAGCACGTACAATTTCGCGGCTCCGCTGTATACCCGCCTGATGGATGAATTCCACCTGGGCCGTCTTGAAAAGGCCCGCGCTTTGCAGCGGCAATCCATGGAGATGATAAAAATCATATTGTCCGGGAGCAGTTCCTTTCTGCCGGCCGCCAAGGCGCTGATGAAGCAGGTTGGGATCGACTGCGGTCCGGTGCGCCTGCCGCTTACCAATCTTACAGAAGCTCGGTACCGTTCCATGATCAGCCGGCTGGAGGAAGCCGGATTTTCGACCTTTTGCAACAGGCCGGGCAAAATCGATGCAAAGAAAACCAAAGGTCCCCACCTGATGGAAAAATTAAAATCTGAGCTTTTTTTAAAGGATTTGAAATGAGGGGCAAGAAAGAACGATGGATTTTTTGGGTCTTTATTTATTTGTTCACGACGACTTTTTGCGGGGCAGGCAATGCGAACCTGCCTGAGCAGCAGGATTTGTTTGTCAGCGGCCGGGGCGGCTATCATACGTATCGAATTCCGTCGATTGTGGTCACGACGAAGGGAACGCTGCTGGCGTTTTGCGAGGGCCGCAAGAACAGCCGGTCCGATACCGGGGATATCGATCTGCTGATGCGGCGAAGCACCGATGGAGGGAAGACCTGGGCTGAGCCGGTTGTGGTTTGGGATGACCAGGACAATACCTGCGGCAATCCCTGCGCGGTTGTGGATGAGGAAACCGGGACGGTTTGGCTTTTGCTGACCTGGAATCTCGGCAGCGATCATGAAAAAAAAATCAAGAACAAAACCAGCCAGGATACCCGGCGGGTGTTTGTTTCGAAATCGGAGGATGACGGCCGGAATTGGATGAAACCGGCGGAGATCACGGATTCGGTAAAGCCCGAACACTGGCGGTGGTATGCGACCGGGCCGGGTCATGGCATTCAGTTGAAATACGGAGACAAAAAGGGACGGCTGATCATTCCGGCCGATCATTCCTTCGCAGAGTTCATGCCGGATGCCGTTTACGGGTCGCACGTGATTTACAGCGATGACCACGGAATAACCTGGTCCATCAGCGACCCGGTCCTGCCGGGACTGAATGAAAATGAAGTGGTCGAATTGCTCGACGGCAAGCTGCTGATGAACGCCCGCAATCATCGCTATCGAGGCAGTCGGGGGCTGGCGTTCAGTACGGATTGCGGCCGAACCTGGCCGTATGTGGCGTATGAGTCCAACTTGCAGGAACCGCGATGTCAGGCCAGTATTCTTCGGTATTCACCGAACGCCGTATCCGATAAAGACAGGATTCTGTTTTCCAATCCCAACCACAAAAGCAAACGGATTACTCTGTCTGTTAAGCTCAGCTATGACGGGGCCAAAACCTGGCCGATAGCCCGAACGCTGCACGCGGGGCCTTCGGCGTATTCCTGCCTGGCGGTTTTGCCTGACGGCCGAATTGTCTGTTTTTATGAGGCCGGCCGGGAACATCCGTATGAGAAAATCGTTCTGGCCGTATTTACGCTGGATTGGCTGACCGAGGGCAAAGACACGTTATAAGGGAACGCAGCATTTCTTTCAGGGAGAACGGATTTTGGGCAATGGCGTGCGAATGAATCCCGGTTTTCGGCTGGTTTGTTTTTTATTGATCGCGGCAACAGGGTTTTCGGCAGAACGCGGCCCCTCTTTTGTGCTGGCGTGGGAGGATGCGAATATCCTGCCGCCGGCGGCCGGGCAGGAAGAGTCACTGGGGGTGGCCGGCCCGTTTGCGGGGGTCAGCAACGATGCTTTGATTGTGGCCGGCGGCGCTAATTTTGAAAAACCCTACTGGGGGCAGGAAAAACTCTGGCATCAGGACATTTGGGTGCTGGAGAAAAACGGCACAGAGTACGAGTGGCACACGGGATTTTCGCTGGAGAGGCCCCTTGCTTACGGCATGAGCGTAAGTATCTCTGACGGTGTGGTTTGTATAGGCGGGGCCGATGCGCAGGCATGTTATGCGGAGGTCTTTCTGCTGCGGTGGGACCGGCAAAGCAAAACCGTGAACCAGGAATCGCTGCCGTCTCTGCCGGCGCCGTGCGCCTACGGCAGCGCTACCGTCATCGGCCAGACAATCTATGTCGCCGGAGGACAGCGGGCGGCCGGGCTTGACTCGGCGATGAACAATTTCTGGTCGCTGGATCTCTCGAAAAAGGGTACGGATGGATTCCGGTGGGAACAGCGGGCTGTCTGGCCGGGACCGGAACGGGCATTTAATAGTACCCTTGCTCAGCACAACGGAAAAACCGATTGTATTTATGTCATCAGCGGCAGGCGGAAGGCCGGGCAAACGGTTTCGTTTTTAAATGATGTTTACGAATACAACCCGGTTTCTGATTCATGGAAATCCTGCGCCCCTGTGCCCATGCCTGTCTGTGCCGGTCCGGGTGTGTCCGCCGGGCAAAGTCATATTTTTATCTTTGGCGGGGATGACGGGTCGCTGTTTTTCAAAGCCGATGAACTAAAAGACGACCATCCGGGTTTTCTGAAAGACATCTGGGTTTATCATACCATTACGGATACCTGGATTCGGGGCGGTCAAATGCCGCAGACGCAGGTGACCTCCGCGGCGATAGCGTGGAATGACAGGTACTGGATCATCAGCGGCGAAATCCGGCCCCGGGTCCGAAGCCCCAAGCTTCTTGCCGCCCGGCTGGATTCACAGAGACGCGCCTTTGGGGCGGTTAATTTTACGACTCTCGCTCTGTATTTGGCGGCGATGGTGGCGGTGGGGATTTATTTTACTTCCCGAAATAAGAACACGGATGATTTTTTCCGGGGCGGCCAGCGGCTTCCTGGCTGGGCGGCGGGTCTGAGCATTTTTGCCACGATGCTCAGTTCCATTACCTATATTGCCATTCCGGCGAAGGTTTTTGCGACGGACTGGACTTTTTTTGTGATTAACCTGATGGCCGTGGCGACGGCTCCGTTTGTGATTTTTTATATCCTTCCCTTTTTCAGAAGTATAGACGCTACAAGCGCTTATGAATACCTGGAAAGGCGGTTCAATGTGACCGCACGGCTTTTTGCGAGCACTTCGTTTGTGTTGTTCCAGATCGGCCGGATGGCTATTGTGATGTTTCTGCCTGCGCTGGCCCTGTCGGCGATTACGTCGCTGAGTGTGCAGCAGTGTATTTTGATTATGGGTGTTTTGAGTGTGCTTTACTGCACGATGGGCGGCCTGGAGGCGGTAATCTGGACCGATTCGATTCAGACCATTATCCTGCTGGCCGGGGCGATGCTCAGCTTGATCGTGGTCTTGTTGAATATCGACGGCGGGGTGGGGCAGTTTTTGGCGGTGGCGGCGGACCATCAGAAGTTTCACGCTGTGAACCTGGATTTCAGTTCGACGAGTTTTATGACCACGGCGTTGTGGGTAATGGTCCTCGGCGGAATCGGGCAAAGTTTGGTGCCGTATGTTTCGGATCAGGCCGTCGTGCAGCGGTATCTGTCCGTGTCCGATATGAAAACCGCGCGGACTTCCATCCTGACGAATGCGGTGATTATCATTCCGGCGAGCTTGCTGGTTTTCGGGATTGGAACAGCGCTGTTTGTCTTTTATAAGATGCATCCGGAAAAACTGGATCCGACGTTTCAGAATGACGCGATTTTTCCGCTGTTTATTGCCCGGGAGCTGCCGATTGGTATTTCCGGGCTGGTTGTGGCGGGCATTTTCGCCGCGGCCCAGTCCACAGTGTCAACGAGCATGAACAGCATTTCGACGGTTGTGGTGACGGATTTTGTAAAACGGTTTTCGTTGCTGAAAACGGAACGGGGATACCTGAACCTGGCGCGGTTCTGCACCTTTTTCTTCGGGGTTTTGGGGACCGGCCTGGCGCTGCTTTTTGCCAGCGCGGATATTAAGTCGCTGTGGGAGTCGTTCATGTCGGTGCTGGGTCTGTTCGGCGGGTCGATGTGCGGTCTGTTTCTGCTGGGGATTTTTACCCGGCGCGTGGGCGCCGGGGCGGCCATTCTGGGCGCTGTCTTCAGTGCGGCGGTTTTATTTGTGACGGGCCGATACACCGCCACATCGGGGCTGCTGTATGCCTCGATCGGCATTGCGGCCTGTGTGCTGAGCGGTTACCTGCTGTCGTTTGTACTGTCGGAAAAGCCAAAAGATCTGACTGGTCTGACGCTGTTTACTGTTCGGGGCGAAGAATGCGTTCGGAATTGAAAGACCTGCTTTCTTCTCTTGAGGAGAATCTGGATGAGACGCGGATTGGCGCGGCGGAACGTCTTCATCAGGCCGCGCTCCAGTGGCAGGAAGTGCCCCGATTGCCGGTTATTGCCGCGTATCCATATCCGAAGGAGGCCCGCTATCAGCCGTTTTTGCACGGGAAAATTTTTGATGATCCTGAAAAAATGCTGTTCAATCAGTTGGTTTGCGCGTTCGATACGAGTTTTGTCCTGAGCGAACAGACGGGAGACGATCTTCCGCCGTCGATTCGAGCGGATTTCGGATGCGTGCTGATCGCGTCCCTGTTTGGCGCGGAGGTTCAGCAGGTAGATGACAATCCGCCCTGGATTCGGCATAGGGCACAGGCGCTGACCTGCGAGGATATTCTTCGTCGCTCTTCTGATGGGTTCAGCATGGATCAGGTTGACCGGGCGTGCGGACGATATCGCTTTTATCGGGATGTCCTGGCGGAATACCCGCGGCTTTCGAGGTGCGTGAATCTGACGTTGCCGGATTTGCAGGGGCCGTTTGATAATCTTGAGTTGATTCGGGGCAGTGATCTTTTCCTGGATATGCAGACCTGTCAAGAGACATTTCTGGAGGCGATGTCTGTTGTCACCGCGGCCCAAGTCGAAATGGTTCGCCGCTTTCTTCCGCTGATTCGGGAGACTCAGCCCGGATTCAGTCATCAGCACGGGTTCCCTTTGAACGGCGGCATCCTGATCCGCAATGATACGTCCATTATGGTCAGCCCGGTGATGTATCGGGAACTGATTGCCCCGTTTGATGAACAAATCCTGAAGGCATTCGGCGGCGGCGTTCACTCCTGCGGCTGTGTGGACCGGATTGTACCGGCGTTTTTGTCGCTGTCCTCCATCCGCTGTTTTGATTTCGGCCAGTCGGAACAAAATGATGTAACCCTGATTTACGAATGCGCAAAAAAGAGAACCATTGCGCTGACCCGGGTGGCTGTCGATGAAGAACGGCTGGTAAGCGGACAAATATGCAGAGAGTTTCCGACCGGCGTCAGTCTGCTCTTTCGAGCGAAGTCGGCGGATCATGCCAAAAAGGTTGTCTCGGAATACAAAAAAGCATCTTTCGGGTAACGGACATTTTTTTTAATAGAATGAAGGGTGGCTATGGCGTAGCTGCGCGGCGGATTCGACTTCCCGGGCCGGTGCCGATGTGTCGGCCAAGGGCGGCGATGCGTTCGGCCAGGCACCCGCGGCAGACCTCGGCGGTTTCGTTCAGGCAGGCCTTGCCGGGATAAATTTCATACAGTTGCCGATAGCGGAGAGGGGTGACGTTGGGCATGACGACATTGGCTCCGCGAGAGAGACCTCGTTCGCGTCCGCTGTCGCGGTTGATGGTTGCCAGGGCTGTGGTGCTGGGGATATTCGCCTCGGGGCAGACCAGTCGAGTCAGGGCAATGACCTGATAGGCCATCTGTTCGGTGTTGGGGACCTGTTCGGCCGGGTCAATCTTCGGCCGCAGGCGGCCGCTGCCCAGCGGGGTATCGGGATTGGGAATGTAGGGGCCGACGCCGACCATGTCCAGATCCATGCGGCCGAACAGCTCAATATCGCGGGCGAGCGACCGAAAGGTCTGGCCGGGAAGCCCGATCATTACGCCGCTGCCGACTTCGTAGCCAAGGTCGCGCAGTTGATTGAGAATCTTCCGGCGATCTGCGGTTTGTCCCTGCCGGGCGGGATGGATCCGCCGGTACAGGTCCGGATCGGAGGTTTCGAAGCGAAGCAGGTAGCGGTCGGCCCCGGCTTGACGCCAGCGTTTTAGTTCCTCGAAAGGCCGCTCGCCCATGCTCAGTGTTACGGCCAGCGGTGTTGTTTGCCTGATTTGCCGGATGATTCCGGCCAGCCAGTCGGCCTCGATTCCGTAGTCCTCGCCGGCCTGCATGACTACGGTGCCGTATCCAAAGCTGACGATCCGACTGAGGCAGTCGAAGATTTCCTCGGCGGTCATGCGATAACGCTGCAGGCGGGTATTTTCACGAGACAGGCCGCAGTAAGCGCATGCCCGCACGCAGGTGTTGGAGATTTCCAGCAGTCCCCGCAAATGGACGGCATCGCCGACGTTTTCTTTTCGCACCGCGTCCGCCCGGTTCCACAGGTCCTTCATCTCCCGTGGACCGGTTTGACGCAGATGGGATTCAATTTCTTCAATGGTCGGCTTCACGAAAGCGTGCTCTCTTTGGTTTTGTTTCGATAGGCCTCCAGCGCTTCAGGGAAGGGTTCAAGAGCCCGGCTGAACATGCCCACGCTGTAGGCGATAACCAGGCCGTAGTTGGTTATCGGGACGGCCGCGCGGCGGCAGCGCAGAATTCGATTGAGCGTTTGCCGCCGGTTCCACATGCAGGCGCCGCAGTGGATGACCAGTTTGTACGGCGAAAGATCTTCGGGGAAATCGTGTCCCTGCACGGTGGTAAAGTTCAGTTTGCCGCCGACGTATTCGTTTAGCCAGCGTGGAATTTTTACGCGGCCGATGTCGTCCTCAATGGGGTGATGGGTACATGCCTCGGCGACCAGGACCGAATCGCCGGGACGCAGCGTCTCGACGGCCATAGCCCCGAGGGTTTGGGAGATCAGGTCGCCTTTCAGACGGGAATACAATACCGAAAAGCCGGTCATCTTGATCTCCGGCGGCGTGACGGCGGCAACCTGCTCAAAGGCCTGAGAATCGGTCACGACAAGTGCGGGAGGAGTGTTCAGCTTGCCCAGTGCCGCGGACAGTTCGGTTTCCTTGACAACGATACACATCGCGTCATGATCCAGCAGATCTCGAATGGTCTGTACCTGCGGCAGGATCAGCCGGCCTTTGGGGGCTTCCTTGTCAATCGGCACCACGAGGACCGCCATCCCGCCGGGGCCGATCAGGTCTGCGGCGATGACGGGATTTTCGATAAAATCGGCCGGGGCGCTGTCCAGGAGGGCTTGCCGGAAGGCGCCGATGCCGTCGCCGGAGACGGCCGTGGTATGGATGCATTGAATCTTTTCGCCGCCCAGGTATTCGAGGGTTTGTACGGACGGCGGCTGCCGGTCCGATTTGTTAAACACGGCGATGGCCGGGACATTCCGCTCTTTCAGTTCCCGCAGAATGGTTTCCTCGAAATCGCCCCAGGATCCGTCGCTGACGATGACGCCCAGGTCGGTCCGGTCAAAGGCCTTGCGGGTTTTCCCGATGCGCATCTGCCCCAGTGAGCCGGCATCGTCGATGCCGGCCGTGTCGATAAACAGCACCGGCCCCAGCGGCAGCAATTCCATGGGTTTTTCGACGGGGTCGGTTGTTGTGCCGGCCTGCTCAGAAACGATTGAGACCTGTTGACGCGTGACGGCGTTGAGCAAACTGGACTTGCCGACATTTCTCCGTCCGAACAGACCGATATGCAGCCGGAATCCTTTGGGAGTTGCCTGTGTCATGGCCGTTCGTATCCTGTATCTGGCAGCAAAAGACATCTC
>JAHDQI010000306.1 GCA_018433925.1 Phycisphaerae bacterium
CAAAGGCAGGTACTGGATGATGTACGGAGACTGGGACAATATGCGTTTTGCCGTAAGTAAAAAAGGAAAGGATTTCGAGCGTTACCAAAAGGCGGGAATTCTCTTTACCGAAGGACCGCACGTGAACAACCGCGATCCGATGATGCTGTTTACAAAAGGCAAATGGCACTGCTATTACACCGCGTTCCCCGCCGAACGCGGCTATGTGTACTGCCGAACCTCGGATACTCTGATGAAATGGTCCGATCCCGTAATCGTCAGTTACGGCGGGGTCGCCGGAAACAACCCCTATTCCTGCGAATGTCCTCATGTCGTGGAAATCGTGCCGGGCCATTATTTTCTTTTCCGGACCCAGTATTACGGCCCCGGGGCCAAAACAACCGTCTATCACTCTGACAACCCCCGGCTGTTCGGAATCGACAATGATTCCTATTACGTCACCCAGATGAATCTGTGCGCCCCGGAAATCGTCACCCTCGACGGCCGTTATTACATTGCGGCCCTCAATCCCCATCTGGATGGAATCCGCCTCGCCCGGCTCAAATGGAAGAGTTTTACCAAACCGGTCTTTGACTTTGACAGCCAAAGCCACCGTGCCGAATGGACCCAGAAAGACGGCGACCTGGCCTCAGTCTTTACCAATTCCACGCGAAACTGGTTCCACCCCCGAACGGAGTATTTCATCGGAACCGCCGAAACCGGCCCGAAAGAGTTTGAGGACGCACGGACCGGAATGATCGAAGGCCCCGAATTTTCCGTCCGGACCGAACAGTGCGTTTTCTATGTCTCCGGCGGGAACGATCGCGACCGGCTGTACGTGGCGGTCATCGATGCGAAAACCGAAAAGGAATACTTGCGGCTGACAGGAAAAAACAGTAATCTGCTGGAGCCGATCCTTGCTGACTGCCGTCCGTTTCTCGGCAAATCGGTGAAAATCAGAGTGGCGGACCGCTCCAAAGAGCCGTGGGGCCATATTAATTTCGGAGGCATCGTGGAGCACACGCCCGAAAAAGATCGATAAAAGGGAGTGATGCAATGCCGATTAAACGTCGTGACCTGCTGGCGGCCGCCGTGCCTGCGGTTCTTTTGCCTGCGTCCTGTGCCCGGCCCGGCCGCCGCGCGGAACAGACCCCGGCCCCAAAGAGAGTGATACGGTTTGCCCATTTTACCGATATCCACATAGAGCCCAGGCGAAACGCCCCGGAAGGGCTCGCCCAGGCCCTTCAGCACATGCAGGCCCTCGAAGATAAGCCGACGCTCCTGATCACCGGCGGCGACCATGTCATGGATTCTTTTTCCGCCAAAGCATCCTGGACGGATGAGCAGTTTGATGCCTTCAGAAAGGTCATGCGCCGGCATTGCAGGATTCCGGTCAAATACTGCATCGGCAATCACGATGTCTGGGGCTGGGATAAAAAATCCAGCGAAACCACAGGCCGGGAGCCGCATTGGGGCAAAAACCGGCCCATTCATGAATTCCAGATGCCCGGCCGCTACTATGGCTTTTCCAAAGGTCCCTGGCATTTCATCATCCTCGATAGCACCCACACGGCCGACAGCAATTACAAGGCCCGGCTCGATGACGAGCAGTTTGCATGGCTGCAAGCCGAACTGGAGACACACCGGGACAAATTCATCGCGATTATCTCACATATCCCCATTTTATCCGTCGCCGCCTTTCTGGACGGAGACAACGCCAAAGAAGGCCATTGGTCCCTGCCCAAAGAATGGATGCATCTGGATGCGGTGGCCCTGAAGGATGTATTCGCAAAATACCCCAATGTCAAATTGTGCATCAGCGGCCATCTGCACCTCGTAGACCGTGCCGAGTACAACGGCGTCACCTACATTTGCGATGGGGCCGTCTGCGCGGCCTGGTGGAAGGGCGACTACATGGAATGCGACGAGGGATACGGCGTCTTCGACCTCTACGCCGACGGTACTTTCGCCCACCAGTACATCCCCTACGGCTGGATCCCCGTCCCGGAATAAAGAGACCCCCTCAATTTTATGCGGCCAAACGTTCCCCCCAACAACCCATTTCTTACACATTTTTCACCCCAATAAGGCCAATATGAAAATAACCAAATTCCATGCTCTCCCGCTCCCCTCTTCTCCTATCTGGCCGCAGGCCCTCTCCTCTGCTCTCACCACCCCCCGGCCGCACCCTATAGCCCCCAACGGGGCGAAAGTCCCTTCCTCCAACCTGCTTGTTTTATCAGTCCGCAAGGTCCATCAGGTCTATCAGGTCCATCAGGTCCATCGCCGCCCGCCCTCCTCCGCACAAATCAGTATTTAACAATCCGTAATAGATAATACTTTTTCACATATTTTCAAATATTTATTATTTTATACTTGCTATTTAATATATCTATGGTATA
>JAHDQI010000187.1 GCA_018433925.1 Phycisphaerae bacterium
AGAAAAAGCTCTCCCCCTGCCAAGGGGGAGCACCCGAAGGGGGAGGGGGTTTTAAAAATCAGCTTCCGCCGAAGGCGGTTTCCTTGTTTATTTTCTCTCGGCAGCATTAAAACGGTGGCAAAACCCGGAAAAAACAGGAGAAAAAGCGGCAATTTTTGGACAAAAAACGGACAAAACAGAACAAAGAGCGGACAAAAAAGGAAAAGGAATGGACAAACTTGGCATCAGGAATAATACCCACAAAACCACCAAAAAACCGCGTTCCCAGCCCAAAAACCCGGAAAATAGCCAATTTTACTTTTTAGCATCCAGGTTTACGAATTTCAAAGGTCTACATCCCCTGCCACGGCCGTTTCTTTTCGTCAAAAAGCCGGCAGGATAAAAATCAAACGAGGAACACTTGCATTCCGAACAAACCCGGTATAGCATATACCCAAAGGCCATTGAAATATGAAACAAAAACGGACCCAATAAGGAAAGGACTCGACGATGAAACAATGGACAGCAGCATCGCTTCTTGTGGCAGCAATCCTCTTGACCGGCTGCAAACCAAGCCCCGAACTGGTCACCTGTCAGAACGAAAAACAAACCCTTCAGCAGGAGTTAACAACCGCACAGCAGACAATCACCCAGCAGGAACAAAAACTCTCGGCCATGAAGCAAAAATACGATGAGGTCAACCAAAAGGCCCTTGAGATTACCCGCACGCTGATGGAAAAATCCCAGCAATTCAAAAATGAAGCCAGGGAAAAAGACAAGCAAATCAACCAGATGAAACAGGAAAATCAGCAGCTTCGAAAGCAGCTTGAAGCCGCTTCGGCAGCCCAGGAAAAACCCGACGAAGAACTCTAAAATCCAGCGGAAAAGCCGGTGCTTACCAAATCTCCGGCACCGGCTTTTCTGCTTGAATGCTCTTTAAAAAGTGAACATGGAAAACTAAAATCTGAATTCAGGATATGATTTTACCAATTCCCTTTTTTAACACGAACTGCACTTATTGATTTTTTTGTTGATATTATTGATTGTGTATATATAATAGAGGTAAATAAAACGACCGTTATTCGTGTAAGGAGTCCCACGGATGAACGTAAGTTTAGTCCTGTTCAAAAAAGACGGCAGAACCAAGAAATTCAACCTGCCAAGTACCGTCACCACGGTAGGTCGGCGAAAAGATTGCGATCTTTGTATACCTCTAATGCCCATTTCGCGCAAACATTGCGAAATCAATATGGACAAAAATCGCCTCACAATTCGCGATATGGGCTCCAAAAACGGCACTTTTGTCAACGGCTCCCGCATTTCTGAGGCAGTTCTCAAGGCCGGAGATCACCTCAAAATCGCCACCCTCAATTTCGGCGTCCAGATTGACGGCCAACCCGAAAATATTGAATCCATGCGACCCGCAGAAGTCCCGGCACCCGCTCAACCCCCCGAAAAGAAAACCATCCCGTCCGATGATTCCTTCGACAACATCATCGACGAGTTTTCCGATTTCGACCTCAACCAGACCCTCGGCGAAAGCAGCATGGGCATGAATTCTTAGCCGGCCCTGGCACCTTATCGGGGCCTCTTCTTGTTCACACCTGCCAATCGGGTTATACTGAACCGGATGACAACCGATCTCAAAAACAAGACAAGAGCCGAGCTGGCCGACCTGGCTTCTTCGGCCGGCCGCAAGCCCTACCTCGCGGACTATCTGTTTACCTTTATCCATCAAAAAAACGAAACCAACCTCGACAAAATCACCCCCTTGCCGAAGTCATTCAGGGAAGAACTGATCGGCCGCGGCAGCTTTATTTCCGCCCTCTCCCTCACACAAACCCAGTCCGATCCGGACGGAACCATGAAATTTCTTTTCTCCCTGCCCGATGGACACGGCATCGAGGCCGTCCGGCTGACTGACAGCAACCGGATCACCCTCTGCATCTCAACCCAGGCGGGCTGTCGTATGGGATGCCGGTTTTGCGCCACGGGACAGTTACACTTCCAGCGAAACCTAACCGCCGCTGAAATCGTGGACCAGGTTTATCAAATCGAATCGGCCTGCGGCCGGGCCAATAACCTCGTCTATATGGGCATGGGTGAGCCATTGGACAACTTTGACGAGGTCGTCCGTTCTCTTGACATTCTGCATGACCCCAAAGGACGCCGCTTGGGAATGAGGCACATTACGCTCTCCACCTGCGGCATAACGGAACCGATCCGAAAGCTGGCCGCCCTTAGGTTTCATCCCCGCCTGGCCGTCTCGCTCCATAGCGCCGACGACGAAACCCGCTGCCAACTGATGCCCATGGCACGAAAGGAATCGCTTGGACGCCTGCTTGAAGCCCTGCGATACTATCAGGATCAAACCGGGCGGCGAATCACATTTGAATATTGCATGATCGACGGCATCAATGACACACCGCAGCAGGCAAGTCGGCTGCTTCTTCTGCTGGGTGATTTGCAGGCCAATATAAACCTCATCGAATTGAATCCGTTTCCCGGATGCCCGTATCTTCCGTCGCCGCCGTCCCGCATCAGAAAGTTTGCAAGCCGGCTGGAGAAAGCAGGTATGGAAACCGTAATCCGCTTTAAACGGGGCCGTTCAATCAGCGCTGCCTGCGGTCAGCTTGGGGCAGAACAACTCGGCAAACAGCCCTCCTAATCCCTCTTCGAAAAACCTACTCCGATGAATGGCCCTTCGTTTCAGCATTCATGGGAAGAACCAGCGTGAAAAGACTGCCTGTGCCCGGAGTACTCTCGACCAATACCTGCCCCGCGTGTGCCTGCGCAATATGCTTGACGATCGCAAGTCCCAGCCCGGTTCCGCCAAGGGTTCGGCTGCGTGCCTTATCTACCCGGTAAAACCGTTCGAACAGACGAGGCAGATGCTCATTGGCAATGCCGCAGCCGTGATCGGCCACCTCAATGCGAATTTCCTGATCCTGCTGAACCACGCGGACAGAAACGGCCCCGCCGGGCTGGCTGTATTTTACAGCATTGTCGATCAGGTTAACCAGGGCCTGTTCAAGCAGGGAGGGATTCACATGGGCCCGAAGTGATTCGGGGCAGTCGATTTCTACAGAAATCTTTTTCTGCTCTGCCCGATACCGGCAAAGCTCTGCCGACTCGAGAACAATCTCTCGAAGGCCGCTTTGTTCAAACGGGATTTGCGATTTCTCCGTCTGCTGTTCAATTCGTGAAAGGGTCAGCAGATCATCAATGATCGAATTGAGCCGTTCCGTCTGCCGCTGAATGATCTCAAGAAATCGCTGCAAATCAGAGGGCCGGTCCTTGGCCCCTTCCAGAAGCGTTTCAACGAATCCCTTAATGCTCGTCACCGGCGTCTTGAGTTCATGAGATACATTGGCCACAAAATCCGTCCGCAGCATTTGCAGCTTATGAATTTCTGTGATATCATTCAGAACAATCAAAGACCCGATCCGCTGCCCCTGCCCGTTCAACAGGGCCGTCCCGTGCGCCTGCACATGCCGCTCCTGACTGCCTTCGTACAAAACCACTCGCGTTTCCGAAGGGTCCGGATTGTCCAGAGACCGCTCGATAAACTCCTGCAACTCACGGTTGCGTATAATCTCCGGAACGGTTCGTCCGCAGGGATCGGCGGCGGCCACCTGAAGCATGGTTACGGCGGCCTGATTAATGCTCAGGCAATGATGGTGAACATCGACTGCCAGTACCCCCTCGGTCATACTTGACAAAACGGCTTGCTGCTCATTTCGCTGCGAAGTAATGGTCTCGATCCGCCGGCTGAGTTCTTCAGCCATCTGGTTCAGGGATTCAGCCAGGTCCGCCATCTCTCGATTGCCCCCAATCGCCAGCCGATGCCCCAAATCCCCCGCCGCAAAACGCTGAGCGCCGCGGCGCATCTGCCCAAGGGGACGGGAAAGAGTCCAGCAAACAAGCCAGCTAACCCCCGCCAGAACCAGGGCAAGAAGCAAGCCCGATACGATAATCTTATGCTGAATATCACTCAGTGCGGCTTCAAACTTGCTGATCGGTTCGGCGGTGCGCACAATCCCGATCACCGCCCCGTCCTGCAGCAGCGGAATCGCAACATACATCATGGTCTGCCGGAGCGTGGTACTCGGGCGGATGTGAAAACCGGTTTGGCCCGACAGGGCCTGCTGGATTTCCGGACGCAGGAGATGATTTTCCATAACCTCCGGATCTTTCCTTGACTCCCCAAGCACCTTCCCGTTTGCGTCAATAAGCGTAATACGTGTCCGAATTTCCTCCCCCATCCGTTTACAAAAATCATCCAGCGCCTCCTTCCGGCCGGTTTGAACAAAACCGGCCGCGTGGGTACGCACCAGTTGAGCCCGAACCTCCAGATCCAGGCGTTTTTCGGCCTCATAAAAACGATGGAGATAGTAAGTTACATACAGATACACAATCGCCAGCGCAGCCAGCACAAGAAGAAGTACGGCCGGATAAAGTTGCCAAAGCAGCGATCGTCGCATGCAAATCCCCTATACGGTTTAGTTTACTCGTCTTCGCGGAAACGGTAGCCCACTCCGCGGACGGTTTCAATATATTCCCCGGCACGGCCGAGCTTTTTTCGCAAACCCACCACCTGCACATCCACCGATCGATCCGTCACCGGATAATCAGCCCCGTGCACGGCGTCCACAATCTGGTAGCGCGTAAAGACCCATCCCGGCCGGGCGGCAAGAAACTGAAGCAGCTTAAATTCTGTTGTCGTCAACTCCGCTTCTTTCCCATCAACAAAAACACGATGCCGTTTCGGGTCAATCTCAAGATCATGCACACGAATGACAGACTTCTCGGTAGCCGGCGGCTGGCTGCGCCGACGAAGAACCGCTTTCAGGCGTGCCAATAAAACACGAGGACTAAACGGTTTGGTAATATAATCATCGGCGCCCATTTCCAGACCGGCGACGATATCCCTCTCTGTCCCCTTGGCCGTCAGCATCACCACTGGAATCGCGGAGGTTAGAGCATTTTCCTTTAAACTCCGGCAAACCTGTAGCCCATCAATTTTGGGAAGCATTAAATCAAGCAATACCAGGTCCGGTTTCGTGCTATTGGCCTTCGACAACGCAGTTTTTCCATCCAGGGCCGACTCGACACGGTAGCCGTTGTTTTCCAGATTGTACCGAATCAATTCCTGAACATCCTCTTCATCTTCCACAACCAATATCTTGTACTCTGACATAAAGAATCCCTGTAACTCAATAAAGACAGTTGTTTTAGATTATATCATGTTCGCCCCGCATTAGGAAAAGATTAGATTTGTGTTTGACTTTGGTGAATTACTGTTCGATAGGAGATAAAATATCAATTATTATAACCAAACCACATCTTCAATGTCATGTACATGCCCCTTCTCTATCCCCCAATGATTCAAAATTATTGAATTACCTAAAAAGGAGTTGTAGCTGATCGGTACCTTTCTCTGTATGCAAAAAATCTACATGCAGATATTTGTGAATCTTTTTATGCTGAATTTGTTTCCCGTTTAATAGTACTTTCTCAATCTCTCGTTTGCTTTCAAAGATCGCCCTTGCATTGCGATTACAGACTCCGCGTATCTCGAGTTGAATACCCTGCTTATTCGCGTCTGTCTCGATCACTTCCGATGAGACGCCCGCCAGTGTGCACCCCTCGGAAAGCGGCAGGCCAAAAGGCAAAATCAATCCGCAAGTCCTGTCGAGAACAAGTGGACCAAGAGAAATTTGTTCCTCCGCCTCCTGAAAACAAACATGGGTCCGGATCTGCTGATTGTGATAGTTTAATAAAAACAGATACCCCCCTTCTTTTTCATGTTTTCGAAAGCGCATGATCACACGGGGATCATCACAGCGGACAGGACACCGAAAATCTTCATCGCAACTGAGTTTCTGCCAGGCCAGCCGATGCGCCGGCGCCTGATGCTTAAACCCTGTTCCCAATACCGTTGCAAGGCCTTTCCCGCTGGCGATTCTCAGTCCGCATACTCTTTGGTCCACAGTCCGGGCAATCACCTGCATCCGATCCGCCTGAAACGTCTCAATGCACCCGATCGTATAGATCTCCTGCCCCGTATCTTCCCAGCCAATGATCTCCCCGCGGCGCCGACTGATTCGATCTCGCCGGATTCCCAATCCGTCGGCCAGTATTGTACACGGCCGGGCCTGCAAATCAGTGCGAGGCAATGTCGGAAAACAGATCAGATGTCCCCCCGAACGGATATAATCAAGAAGGTTCTGTTGTGCCCGTGCATCCATTTGATCGGCACAGGCAAGCCAGACTTGTCGATACCGCGAAAGTCCCCGGCCTTCCTGCGTCACATCGATCGCGTCAAATTCCTGATTGTCCATAGCCAGCAGCCGGCCCAGACCGTCAAACAACAGATCATCAGTGACTTCTTTGGGATCAAGCCGGCATGACACAGCTTCGAGGTTCTCAAAATACTCCCCGGTAAATAACGGCCTGCTCAGTTCCCTGTAATAATAGGGTGGATAAAAAGCGACGGCCTGGCGGGCACAGCCATCGCACTGGGCCAGCCGTTGTCCGTGCGTGCGAATCATCTGCCCAAGCTTTTTTATCTCCTCATAAAAAGGACCGGAACTGCCTTCCGCATCCAGGGGAGTGTGGTAATAAAACGTACTGTCATAAATGCCCCACCCGTTCGGATTGCGGCCCTGGCTGAACATATAATAATTCATGCCGACTGCCCCGTTGGCCAGGCAGGCCTTATAAAACAATTCCATCTCGGCCGGATACGGCAGCACGTTGTCCTCCCGCGTACCGGCCTGAAGTTCAGCAATATAGACAGGCCCCTTTCTGCCCTGAATCGCTGTTGCAAAAGCGTTGATCAGGCGATCATCGTGAAAATTACGCCAGTTGACGTTTTCCGGAATGTGATCGAGCCCAAGCAGAAGATCCGGACAAAGACGGGCAAGTTCCGCGTACATGGACAGGCAGACGGGCATCTCCCGCCCGCGGCCAAACACCCAGCCGGGAACATTATGAAAAAGAGGAATATCGATACCCCGCTGCCGAATCCCGCGAATAAGCTGCCGCAGATAGACACCATAATAGTGCCGGTGAAAATCGTGCCAATCCCGATAAGCCAAACAATCCGCCCGGGTCACGGCTTTTCCGGCCGGAGGAAAAACGGCCTCAAAATCCGCGGCTTGCGATCCATAGAGTTCCTCAAACGCCTCGAGGGTCCGGTACCGTTCTTTCAAAAAGATCCGATAGTCGGCGACGGACTGCTCGCTGTAATCGCCGCCGCCGCCAAGCCATTGAAAAAGACCGGCCTCGTTGCAGACCTGCATGAGAAAGACAGGACCGCATCGCGTGGCCTGGTACGGGGCCAAAAACGGCAGAACGGCATCATACCACAGGCCCGTTTTTTCCAGATAGTCCGGATGGGACAGGCAGGCATATTCTGCCGGATACGGCCGCCCGCATGCGTCACAGGCCGCGGCATCCGGATACCGCTGAAAAAACCATTTCGGAATGCCGTGTAACGCCAGTTCAGCAAGAATATACGGCCCCGGCTTGACGGTCAGGTACAAACCCATTTCGGCGCAGAGCTCGATAAACCTTTCGAGATTCAGATTGGGCGCATACCGGCCCCGAAAATCCGGCCGCCCCTCAACCGGCTCATGCAGGGACCACGGAATATAGGTGGAAACGGCATTCAGCCCCGCCTCTTTCATTTTTTCAAGATGCGTTTTCCACAAGCCCTCCTCCACGCGAAAATAATGCATCTCCCCGCTGTGCAGAAAAAAATCCCGCCCGGCAAGCTGAAAATTGCGTTCGTTAAAGGACAGCGGCCGAAACAGTGTTGCCTTATTATTTTGATCTTGACTCAAGGGCCTCTCCGGATCGAGGCCGCTCGATCAGTTTGATTCCTTTCGGAACAACAAATCCGTTAGGCGGCCGTTGGGTATAGGTTAATTGAAGAACGGCCTGCCCGCCGGCTTCCCGTTTCACATCATAACTGATCGGTCCCCACCAGGTTTGCAGATTCCTGACTGAAACCCCGGCATCGATCCACTCGTCGGAAACCGCCGCCGCAAGCACCAGCCCGCCGCGGTCCTCGTAAACCAGCATATCCCGGATGGCATTGATCAGGCCGGCCCCGACCCAGGTATGGGGCATATCCCCGATATAACTGGCCGTCAGCGGGTCGCCGTGAACCACCTCGGCCATGTGATTCCAGCCCGCCGGACGCACTGCATCCTCAAGGAAATAATCCAGCAGAAAACGGGCCTGCGCCGGTCTTTGCAGACGGATCAGGGCGGATATATTGCGTACCTCATACGGCGTATAGGCCGGACACGTCCCCAAAGGCATCGCGGCCCGTTTTTTGCAGTCCTCAACATACTGATCAAACGTCGCCTCCAGCGCCTCGCGGGGCAGGGTATCGCGTTCATCTGCAATCATAACCGCTACGGCAGTGGAGGTTGGATCAAAATCCCCCAGTTCGGCGCAGCCGGGAATCCCCTTCAGATCATGCTTGCTTCGGACTTTCTCAATCGACGCCAAAACAGAGGCCCGCAGCGAGTCTTCCAGGTCTCTAAGCCACGGCCTGTCCTGTTCATAGCCGAGCCGCCGGGCAAGAGCTTGCGCATCCTGCAATCCCCGCAGCGCGAAAAAATCGTCCCAGTAGCTGTGCCGGGCCGGGAAATACCCCTCATGACTGTTTGATTCCGGTAGAATCCCTTCATATTCCGTATTCTTATACGCATCCGTAAGCCGCCGGCTGCGCAGGGCTTTCAGGTGCAGCAGAGACGCCCTGACCTTCGGCCAGCATACCCGGGCCAGTTCCCTGTCTCCCATAATCTCCACGGCTTGTCGAACCAGGAAAACATATTGACCAAACGAGTCATACTCCGCCCAGTCCCCCGCAAAACCGACCATGCGGCCGGTATGGGTATCCACAAGAAACGGCACAAACCCATCCTCCCCGATCAGGCCGGTAAACCAGTTCAGGTAATTGCGGACCGGTTGTTCAAGGCCAAAACGAAGCATGGCCGTCGCGCTGACGGCCCCGTCCCGTATCCAGGAACTGTTGTAATTTCGGGAGCCGGGCTGCACCGCGAATCCATCCGCGTTGATCCGCAGATAGGCCAGGTTGGACCGGACCAGATTCGCAATCCTGCGGTCAGGCACGTCGATCGCCCAGTGGCCAACCTGTCGTTTCCAATCCGCCAGGGAGGATTTTATTTGTGCATCAAAAAAAGTCTTGGGATCATCCGGGATTGGGATGTTTGCCGACTCGTTATTCGGATAGACCGCCAGAATCGATTGGGCCTGGCCCGGCCGAAGTCTCAGGTCAAACCGCAGCGCCGCCGACAGGATATGATCTTCTGCCTCGATGACGGATTCGTTGGATTTCTGCCCCATAATCACTTCCGTTATATCAACCGGATCCTCCAGCGGACTCTGCTGATGCAGGGCCCATGTGCTGGGAGCAGGATATACCCCGATCGCATCGTTCTTATTGATAGTCAGCAGGGAACTGTCTTT
This sequence comes from Phycisphaerae bacterium, assembly GCA_018433925.1. Classification (GTDB taxonomy): domain Bacteria; phylum Planctomycetota; class Phycisphaerae; order Sedimentisphaerales; family Anaerohalosphaeraceae; genus JAHDQI01. The sequence continues at coordinate 9,490 of JAHDQI010000187.1, forward strand.
CCACTGAATCCGGCGGATTGAAGCAAACCCGCCGTGCTGCCAGGGAGGATTGATCTGCAGGGGCCGCACGGCAAGCAGCAGCGACACCGCCTGTGTTTCATCGGATTGATTGTGCAGTTTGTACAGCACCAGGGTGGTATCGGGGTCAATCGTATTGGCTGTAATGTCCATAGCCAGCGCCTCGCCGGACCACCGGACGGTGGGAATCGGCGCCCAGTTTTCCATCAGCGATTGGGTGCATTTCATATCTTTGGCCGTCAGGAACCGGCCGTTTTGGACCAAAATCGGCGTCACGCTGAACGTTCGAAGCCCCGATTCAACACGGCCGTGTTCATCCAGAAGGGATTCGTGATAACTTCCCGGCAGTCCCGTCACGGTCCAGAACGTCTGTTGATGCCTCAGCCAGCCCGGGAAAAATCCGTCCGGAAGCCGCTGGGCAAGCATCTCGTAATGACGAACGGGCGTCCACGACTCGATCCGGCCTTTTAGTTGAATTTCCGAGATTTTTACGGGGTTTTGCAGATCCGTGGAAAAACGAAATCGAATTTTCTCCGCCGCAAGCGATTTGAAGAACAAATCCTCAGTCGAAGACAGGCCCGCCTTTTTATTCATGAGGGTCTTCCACGTGGCCCCATCCGACAGGGCCTCGATAACACAGGGCGAGGAGGTGGCCTGCGCCCATTCAATCCGCAGCCCCCCGATCTGGATCTGGCCGGGCAAAAGAAGGGTAAGAACCGGCGGCCCTTTTATTGGATCGTCAGATTGCCAGTAGGTATCGGATTGGCCGTCCAGCGCCAGCTCGGCCGGATGTCCCTGCGCCTGGGAATTCGCCTCGACGTGAATCTTCTTTTCCGGACCAATCGTCTCGATTTCCCAGATCGAATACCCCCATCCAGTACCTCGTTTTTTGCCTCGAATCTTAAATCCGACAATGGTTTCCGGGCCGAAATAAAGTTCATCTACGCCGCCGTCGGCATATCGAATCTCGTTCTTGGTGATCCATTGATTGTCCGGCTTCCTGAGTTCAAGGTCATAATCCCTGCCGTATGCCGTCTCCCAGTGGATTTTCAGGCCCACGATCTCGATTGGCTTATCGTAAGAGACCTCAAGCCACTGATCGTCCGAGAACTCGCTGGACCAGCGGGTCTGGAAATTGCCGTCCATGACCATTTCCGGCGTAAAGGGATTCTGATAGGAACGGGCTGTAATTTCCGCTGCCTCAATGCGCATAACTATAGACAAAAAAAGGAGTAATGAAAAAAGTGCCGGACCCGTCAGTTGTTTTATCATGAACATGAAACCTTTCTGTTCGAGAAATCAATTTATCAAAGTAAAAACGTTTTTACTATATTTATCATCCTCCATTTAAATTTCAAAGTCAAGAAGAAATGTGATTTTTCTTCTTCCCAGGCACTAAAGCATTGCAAATTAAAGCAAAAAAACACACAAAGAATCCGATTAAAATTATATAATTCTTTATATATAAAGAGATTATATGATATTTGAGCAAACTCAACCCGTCATTTAAACAGTCAGAAAAACTATTAAGAAATGAAGAAAATTATGTTTTTTTTATTTTTTTATTGACATGAAAACGTTTTTATAATAAAAACGCTTTTATAGTAGACATAGTTACTGCCTCAAGAGGAAAGATACGGCCGTGAAACAGGGAAACATTACAATCCATAATGTCGCAAAAATTGCCGGGGTTTCCATTTCTACTGTATCCCGCGTAGTCAACGACCTTGACCGAGTTGCACCGGATACACGAAACAGGGTTGAAAAAGCGATACGAAAACTCGGCTTTCGACCCAACAGCCGCGCTCAGGCCCTCAGCCGAAAGCGAACCGATACCATCGGCATGATTGTCCCGGACTTTTTCGGCCAGTATTTCGCCATGCTGATGGAAGGCGCCCACGAAGAAGCCCAGACCAAAGGGGTTCATATCATGGTGCTCAAGGCAAAGACCCCGGACGAAAAACTCGATGCGATCAACCGCCTGTGCACGGAAGGCCGTGCCGACGGGGTCATTCTGATGCTCTCGGAACTGTATCCCCACGTCCTTGAAGTCGCCGGGGAAATCGCCGCCCCCCTCGTCGTCCTCGATAAAGACATCAGGGGCTATCGATACGACAACATCCTCGTGGACAACCAGTTGGCCGCTTATGAGGCCGCCAAACATTTTCTCGAAGTCCATGACGTGGACGGATTGTTCTTCGTCGGCGGTTCCGAAAGCAACGTGGACTCCATCGCACGGGCACGGGGTGTCTTCGAGGCCATCGAAACCCTCAAGCCGAAAGCCGAAGGCAGGCAGTTTTTCGGGCAGGGATACAGCTATGAGGAAGGATACCGAATCGCGCAGGCCGAAGTGCTGGACCGGATACAGACGGGCCGAAAATACGGCGTAATCGCCGCCAATGATGACGTCGCCTGCGGCGTCATGGATGCCCTGCTCGATCACAATATCGACGTCCCCGCCCAGGCAGGCGTAATCGGATTCGATGATTCCTACATTGCTTCACATCGCCGGCTCAAGGTCACGACGATGCGGGTTCCGACAAAGGAAATCGGAAAGGTCGCCGTCCGTATGATTTTGGATCGCCTGTCGGGAAAAGTGTCCGAGCCGGTCAAAATCCTGCTCAAGGCACAGTTAATCGTACGGCAGTCCTGCGGATGCGGCCGGACAAACCAAACGCGAAAAGAAGCATGAACAAAATACTCTACATATGGCTGCTGCTTTGTTTCGGCGCAACCCAATGCGTCCGGGCCGATTTTTCTTTCCCTGAGCAGGATCAGGTCCTCCTGGAGGAAATCAGCCGCGCCTCATTCGAGTTCTTTCGAGTTCATACCCATCCGGTCTCCGGCCTGGTAAAAGATACCTCCGCAAGCCCCGTCTGCAGCGTCGCCTCTCTCGGCTTTGGACTGGCCGCCCTGACGATTGGCGCCGAACGCGGCTATCTTTCCCGGCAGGAAGCCGCCGACAGGGCCGTGCGGGCCTTAACGACACTCGAAAAATCAACCGCCCGCAAACACGGCTTGTATTGTCATTTCATCGATTACGAAACGGGCCGACCAACCCATCTCGGATATGAACCCATTGTTTCCTCCATCGATACCGCCCTGCTGATCGCCGGAGCCGTTACCGCCGGCGAATATTTCGGCGGACAAGTCAAATCCCTGGCCCGAACTCTCTACACCCGGGTCAACTGGGCCGCGTTTGTAAACCCTGATAACAGACAGGTATACATGTCATGGAGAGCCGACGACCCCGGGCACATGGACGGCAGCGGACATTTTGAAAAGCAGACCTGGGACTGGTACACCGACGAAACCCTCCTGATTGTCCTGCTCGGACTGGGCGCGCCGAATCCGGACTATCGCCTGGCCCCCGAATCCATGACCAACTGGAACCGGCCGGCGGGACGATACAAAGACGGCCCCGAATATATCTATTCCTATCCGGGAACCCTGTTTACATATATGTTCGCCCATTGCTTTTATGACTTCCGCACGGCCGGAAGGGACCCGCTGGGTGTGGACTGGCACGAAAATACACGACGTGCCGTCCTGGCCAATAGGCAATACTGCCGGGACCATGCCGATGCCTACCCGACCTATGGACAAAACCGCTGGGGGATCACTGCCGGATCGGCCCCCCGCGATCAATACGTGGTGCCCGGTCACCCGCCCCGCGGAGCCCAATCCGATCAGGGCGTCCACGGCACGCTCCATCCCTACGGAGCCGGCATGGCGGTACCGTTTGCCCCGGCCGAGGCCCTTGCGGCGCTGCGGGAAATGCGCCATCTGACCGTCTGCGGAAAGCCCGTCTGGACATCCGTTGAAGACGGCGGATACGGATTCTCGGATGGCTTTAACCTGCCCGAATGCTGGGTTTCGGATCATGTCATCGGAATCGCACAGGGACCCATGCTGCTGCTGATCGAAAACGCAAGAACCGGCCTCGTCTGGAAAAACATGATGAACAACCCCTATATCCGGCAGGGTCTCAGGCGAGCGGGATTTTCCAAATCTCTTCCAAAACCGTCAACTCCGGAGAGGGCAGCGAAATGACGGCTCCCGAAGGCATCCTGATCGAACAGCCCCTCATCAGCAGGATCGGCAGCCGCGCCGGCCTGCATGTATCGATATTCGACGGCGGCATCATCCAATCGATCATCGCGGGAAAGGTGCGAATTAATTTATTCACAAACAACCGTTTTGAAAACGCCTGCGGCATCTATTTACGAAAACGGGAAAACCCGCAGCGTTTCACCCCCCTGTTCGGCCCTGGCTCCGGCGGCCGGTATTCAATCACGGAAAACCAATTCCTCGCCGGCGGGGATTTTGAGGACATCCGCTTTTTATGCCGCCTGTCTCTGGCCCCGAACACCCCTGCATGGAAATGGACCGTCCATCTTGAAAACACAGGCCGCCACGAGGTCCCGCTGGATCTGATCTATACTCAGGACGTCGGAATGACCGCGGCCGATGAAATAGAAAAAAATGAATTCTACATCAGCCAGTATATCGACTATACGATTTTAAGACATGCCGAACACGGCCCGGTCGTCTGCTGCCGGCAAAATGAACTCGGACCCGGCTGCCTGCCCTGGCTGGCGCTCGGTTCGCTTGAAAAAGCCGCCGATTTCTCCACGGACGGGCAATTGTTTTACGGACCCCAATACCGGGCCGCGGGCGTACCGGACGGACTCCTGCGCGATTCCCTGCAGGGTCTCCTGCAAAAAGAAACCGCCCTCATCGCCGTCCGGCAGCAACCCTTCGTCCTGCCCGCCGGACAATCCCGAAAAGTCGGCTTTTTCGGAATCTTCTGTACGGATCACCCCGAACCGACTGAACAAAAGGATCTTGACCTGATTGAGTCCGGAATAGAGGCCCTCCAAACGGCCTGCGATGATCACGACGAGGAGATGACGACGCCCGTTGAAACAGCGGAAAACCTCTTCACCGCCGCGCCTTTGTTCCGGGCGGATGATCTTTCCGAAACCGACCTGGAGCATCTCTTCGAAGGCCCCCGAAGGCATTGCGAATATCAAAACGGCCGCCTGCTTTCCTTCTTCCGGCAGGAAACCGACCATGTGGTATTGAAAGCCAAAGAAGGGATGACCGATCGGCCCTGCGGGCATATCCTCAAAACCGGTGGCGGGTTTGATCTGGAAGAATCAATCCTCGGCTGCACCTCGTTTATGTTCGGTGTGTTCCAGTCTCACCTGACCCAGGGAAATGTGAATTTCAACCGCTTCCTTTCAATCCACACCGATCCGTTTAATCTCGTTCGGCATACCGGGCAGCGCATGTTTATCGAACGGCAGGGACGGTATGAACAACTGGCGGTTCCCTCCGCCTTCGAGATGTCCCCGAATCACGGCCGATGGATCTACAAAAAAGCGGATCTTCTCTTTGAAGTCACAGTCACCGCTTCCCCGGACAGCCCTCAGACAACCCTGCGGCTTGCAATGCTCCGGGGTCCTGCCTGCCGCTGGATCGTCACCCACCATCTCGCGGAAGAAAACGGCTGGCATCTCAAAGAGGATCGAACAAGCGGCGATTCCCGAACGCTTCAGTTCACACCGGACGAGAAAAGCCGGCCGGGAAAAAAATACAAAAGCGGTTCCTTCGAAGTCGGCATAAAAAAGGCATCGGCCGTAGATGATCTCGGCGGAGATGAAAACGTTTTTACAGACGGGCGAAGCCGATCCCTCCCGTTCCTGACCGTCCGCCTTAATCCCTGCAAATCCGCCTCCATTACAATCCGCGGCCGGCTGATCCCCCATCATGCCAACCAAACAAAAAAACAGAACCTTTCAATAACCGCCGATCCGCTGCCCCGTTCCGCTTCGGAATCAGGGCTTTCTGAACTCATCGAAATCCTTCCCTGGTTTACCCATAACGCCCAGATTCACTACCTCCTTCCGCACGGGCTCGAACAGTACGGCGGAGCCGCCTGGGGCACACGCGATATTTGCCAGGGCCCCATAGAAATGCTCCTGGCGATAGGCCGCTTCGATGTTGTCCGGGACATCCTGTGCAGGGTCTTTTCGCATCAGAATCCAAACGGCAACTGGCCCCAATGGTGGATGTTTGACCGCTACCACACAATTCGCGCCCCGGAGTCACATGGCGATGTCGTCTTCTGGCCCATCCTGGCCGCCTGCGATTATATGGACAGCTCCGGCGACAGGGCTTTTCTGGACGAGCGGCTTCCCTTTTATGCCGAAAACCGTGCCCAAACCGTCCTCGAACATCTGCTGCGGGCATTCCATTTCGTCCAAAGCAAACGCCGCGCGGCCGCCACTTCGCTGGTCGATTACAGCGACGGCGACTGGAATGACGCCCTCCAGCCGATCAGCCCATCCCTCAAAAAGAAACTCATCAGTTCGTGGACAGTGGAGCTGAGCTATCAGGCGGCCGAGGCCTTTGCCCGGCTCTGCAGTGACGCCGGCCTGGCCGATCACGCCCAAACCATGCACCACTGGAGCCGATCCATTCGCGAGGATTTCCAACACTACCTGATCTCGGATTCCGTCGTCTCCGGTTTCGGAATCATGCGGGACGACAACACCATCGATCGATTAATGCACCCGTCCTCACAACAGCTGGAGGCCCGCTACCGCCTGCTTCCCATGACACGGGGAATCCTCAGCGGCCTGTTTTCCCCCGAACAGGCCAATCATCACCTCGAGCTGATCGAGCGGTACTTAGCCGCCCCCGACGGCGTGCGTTTGATGGATCGTCCCATGACCTACCGCGGCGGGCAGCAGCGCTATTTCAAACGCGCCGAAAACAGTCCCTTCTTCGGCCGTGAAATCGGCCTGATGTACACCCATGCCCACCTGCGCTACGCCGAGGCCCTTGCCCTGCTCGGACAGGCCGACCGATTCCTCGAGGCCCTCCGCAAAGCCGTACCCGTCAATCTTCAGGCCGTCGTCCCAACCGCCAACCCGCGCCAGTCCAACTGTTATTTCAGCAGTTCTGACGCGGCCTTTTCCACCCGATACGAAGTCAACGAACGATACACGGACCTCTTCCGGGGAACCGTCCCCTTCAACGGCGGCTGGAGAATCTATTCAAGCGGGCCGGGCATCTTCGTCAAGCTGGTGCTTTCGCATCTGTTCGGCATCCGCCGCCGTGCCGACAAAATCGAAATCGATCCCGTTCTGCCCCGCCGGCTAAACGGCCTGTCCCTCACAACGGACCGGCTCGGCACAACCGCTCGGATCCGTTACTTTGTCAGCGGAAAAAACAAAGGCCTGCGCCGAATCGAAATCAACGGCCGACCCGTCTCCTTTTCCCGATCGGCCAATCCCTACCGCCTCGGAGGCGCCGTCATCTCCGACCGCTTGTTAACCGAAAACGAGAACAAATCAATCCCGGAAATAAAAGTCTATTTATGAACCTGAAAACGGAATGGAACTGAAACAGCGACACATTACAAAAGAGGAAGACAAGCTGCCGGCCGCCCAGAAAATCGGCTACGGCATGGGCGCTATGGCGACCAATGTCGCGGTCAACTCAACGGCCAACCTGACCAACCTGATTTACAACATCGGCCTGGGCGTCAGCCCGATCCTGCTGGGACTGGGCCAGTGCCTGCCGAGAATCTGGGACGCCGTAACCGACCCGCTGATCGGCAACCTCTCAGACAACACCCGCTCCCGATTCGGCCGGCGCATCCCCTACATCTTTGCCGGCGGCATCGGCCTGGGCATCACCTTTGCCTTCCTGTGGATGCCGCCACGGGGCCTCGGCGAGACCGCCACATTTGCCTACTTCCTGGCCATGTCGATCCTGTTCTACACCGCCGCCACCGTCTTCGACGTCCCGCGAGGAGCCCTCGGATACGAACTGACTCCCGATTATCACGAAAAAACCCGGCTGTTTGCAACCAGCAGCTTCCTGATCAACGTCGGCTCCCTGATGATCCCCTGGCTGTACTTCATCGCCAATCTGGACTGGTTCGCCGACGAGGTCGAGGGCATGAAATACGTCGGGATCGTCCTCGGAATCATCCTGATCCTCTCCGCTGTCACCTGCGCCGTTGTCTGCAAGGAAAGAAAATTTCAGCAGGTCAAAGCCCAGCCGCGAATCCCGCTGCGCGAAACCATCACCACCACCGCCGCAAACCGCACCTTCCTGCGGCTGCTCGGCATCGTCCTGCTGGTGACCATCGGCTTTTACTTCGTGGCCGGCTACAGCAACTACATCCTGATCTTTTACGTATACCAGGGAGACAAACAGGCCGCCTCGGTCATGATGGGCTGGTGCGGCACCCTCTGGTCGCTGCTCTCGCTGGCAGGCGTTTTTCTCATGACCTCAATGGCCACACGAATCGGAAAAACCATGACCGTCATGATCTTTCTGATCGTAATGGCCTGCGGAAACCTCCTCAAGATCGTCTGTTACAGCCGGGCCTATCCCTGGCTGGTTCTGATTCCCACCGCCCTGCTCTCGCTCGGAATGCTTGTGCTGTTCTCTCTCGTCTTCGCCATGATCGCCGACATCTGCGACGAAGACGAGCTCCGAACCGGCCGACGGCGAGAAGGCAGTTATCACGCCATGTACGGCTGGTGGTGGAAGGTCGGCATCGGGCTGTCCTATATTGTGCAGGGTTTTCTGCTCCGCGCCACGGGCTTTAACGAAAAACTGCCCGCCCAGGCCGAGTCCACCCTCTTCTGGCTGCGATTCTGGGAAATTACGCTGCCGGCCGCCATGTGCCTGATCAGCGCCGGACTGCTGACCAAATATCCCCTGACCGAAGCACGGGCCTATGAAATCAAAGCCCGGCTCGAAGAACGAAGAAAGACGGCCGCCGAAACCGAAGAAAGCGGGCAAACCCCATGAACGAACCAGTCGCAGAAAGAATGAGGATCCAACAGGACCGTGAAATTCGGCAAGGGATTTGCGAAGATCGCGATACCTGCCAATACAGGAGAGTATTCATGAAACGGATAGAACACAAACAACCGGCACAAAACCGCCCGGCTGCGTTGCGGCAAACCGCGGGCAGACCTCCGAAAACAGCCGATTCCACGCGGCCAAACGCCTTCACCCTCATCGAGCTGCTGGTGGTCATCGCCATCCTCGCCCTGCTGATGTCGATTCTGGTTTCGTCGCTGTCCAAAGCCCGCAGGCAGGCCTATTTCGTAATCTGCAATGCCAACCTCTACAACTACGGTCTGGCCACCTACATGTATCTGGATGACAATCAGCAGGTCTTTCCCTTTGCCCTGACCTGCGTTTACAGCCGGAGCACATTTACATCCGACCACCCGGCCGCCTGCCGATGGCACGATGCCCAGGTACAGCCCGACGGCCCCCTCTGGCCCTATATGGCGGCCAAAGATGTCAATCGCTGCCCCGAATTTGCCTCCATCGCAAGGCGCATCGGGGCCGACCATCCCTATCACGACAGCCGCATCCCCATCGAGCCGCAGTTTACCTACAGCATGAACGGCTACCTCAGTGCAGGCGACGCGATCAGCCCCCTCAACAATCCGGAGCAGATGGTCAAAATGTCCCAGGTCAAACGGCCCGCCGGCACGCTCTTTTTCGCGGAGGAAAACATCTGGATCACCCATCAGAACAACACCCCCCCGGATGAAATCAGTCTCAATTCCGAGGCCCTCAACGATATGTACTTCTATCCCCGACAGTACGGTTACGGCGACGGCATCGCCACCTTTCACAAGGCCTCCGATCCCAAACGGCTGACCGGGCTCAGTAACGTGCTCTTTATTGACGGCCATGTCAACGCCGAAAAGGCCTTTGATGAAACTGACTGGAACCGCGGATATTCCAACAAAAGCTACAATCTCTGTGTGAATCATGAACATCGAAAATACTAAATGGCTGATCCTTGCCCTGCTGATCGGGGGTTTCGCCGGCGGCCTGTCGGCCGGTCCCGACCCCCTTCAGACCGGGCCCGAATCCTTCGGCTTTGACCGGCGCAGAGCCCCCCGTCTTCTCCCCAAAGACCCGGGCGTTCTCGAATATCTCAAACAGATTCAGGATACCAGTTCCCCCGAAAAACAACTACTTCCGTCCATGGAATGCCTCCAGGCCCAGACCTTCAACAACGCCCTGGTTGCGATGGCCTTCATCCTCGAAGGCGAAAAAGAAAGAGCCGAACGGATTTTTGATTTCTATGCCGCCGCCACCGACAAAAACAACACCGACCCGACATTACAAAACTTCTATTACAACGGCCAGGCACGCGGCTTCTTCCAGGAAGTCGCCCTCCGTGACAGCAACGCGGAGGGAGAAGGCAATCTGCATTCGGGAAACTGCCGGGTGAAGGCCTATCACCACCTCGGCAATGCCGACCGCTGGATGGGCGATATGGTCTGGCTGCGGCTGGCCTATCAATTCTACCGGCAGGAATACCGGTCCCCAAAATATGACGACATTTCCGAGGCCCTCAGCGCCCTGCTCCTGTCCTGGTACATCGAAGACCCGCAGGGAGGCGGATACATCAGGTCGGGATGGAGAAACGGAGATCGGCGGCTTCACGAAGACCACGGCCATCACGAGGGAAACATTGACTGCTGCGCCCTGTTCAAATTAACCGGCAATACCCAAACAGCGGACCGGATTCTTCAATGGCTCACTCGACAGCTCGACGGACGGCAGGATCTGCCGCTGGATTTATACACCTGGAGAGTACTCTCGCAGACGGCCTCCCCCGGCCTGCTCGATATCCCGGACTCGGATCCGCGCTACCGAAAGACGCTGACGGTCAACGGCCGCCCGGTCATGGGCTTCTATCATTCCGCCGACAGCGGGACAGACAATATCTGGCTCGACGGAACCGGCCACATGGCCTGCGCCTACCTGACCTGCGGCGATCCGTACCGGGGCCATTTCTACGCCAACCAACTGGATGCGCTCCTGATCGACCGCGTCATCAACGGCGTCAAAACCCGCGCCTTGCCCTACACAGCCAACCAGAGCGGCGGCTATGACTGGGTCCGGCCGGACCGGGGCTTTATCTCGGTCAGCGCCTGGTATTTGTTTGCCAAAAACCGATTCAATCCCATGACCCTTCAGCGGGCGGAGAAACCGGGATGAAAACACAAGACAAAAAAAACCGTGTAATGTGTGTAACACTCCGTTTTCAGCGGAGCGAAAAAAAATATCATAGAAACCCATTTTTAGGAGAGACGATGATGAGGAAAGTGGTAATTCTTGCAGGCGTGCTGCTGTGCAGCGCAATGGCAGCCGTGGCCCCGGCCAATCTGCTGCTCAACGGCGATTTTGAACTGGGCGAGCTCGGCCAGCTCGGTTCCGTCACCGTGGACAACTGGATCACCTGGGGAAACAGCGGGTGGCACCACAGTGACGACGGTCTCAAATTTGACGACAAGGGAATCAAACTGTGGTGGGATGCCACCGGCATTTACCAGGACTTCACCGCCGCAGTCGGCGCCGAGTTCCTCTTTGAAGTCTATGCCATCACAAGCCAGACCGAAGCCCTCAAGGGATGGGATGCCGTGGTCAAGGCCGAGTGGCTCGATGCGTCATGGCAGTTCGTTGCCGGCGAAGAAATCGGACGCTTCTACGGCGAAAAAGATGACAAGGGAATCGCCGGCGACCCGATCAGCACATGGAAGCTCATCAGCGGCAGCGCAACGGCCCCCGAAGGAGCCGCCTACGGCAGAATCGTGATGGTGCTCGAACAGGCCGACAACTGGCAGTCCACCACCGGCGGCGCCATCTACTGGGACAACGCCTCGGTCGTTATGGTTCCCGAACCCCTGTCTCTGGCGCTGCTCGGAGCAGGCGCCCTGTGTCTTCGCAGAAAAAAATAAAGGATAAAAAAGGAGGTGGTACGATAAAAGTTAGCTGAGATTGGGCCGATATTTTTCTTTCTTTTTTCCCCGTTTTTGGGTGAGGGGAAAAAGCGAAAAATATCTGGTTGACAAAATTCGTTGGCGTTTTAGCTTC
>JAHDQI010000304.1 GCA_018433925.1 Phycisphaerae bacterium
GCCGTAAGCATAAGCCGGATAAGGGGTAAAAAAAATTTTAAAAATCGGGATTTTGGGTCTGTTGGGGGTCGCGCAAACGCTTCGATGTAGACAAGGCCAGTCAGGAATACAGGCAGTCAAGTGATCGGGGGTAAGGATTTTTGAACTGTTTGTTGTTGACATTGTTTCTCGATATCCATATATTTCTTCTTCAGTCCGGCATCGCATAAAGCTCTGCCGCGACAAAGAAGGTGACAAGGAGATCAGTATTGCCACCAATTCTTATTCTGCACCAGGGAGTTACTTCGCCGTTTGAGATCGTTTTAAAGCGTGAAGGCGTGAAAGCATGAGAGGAGACACAGTTGCGGATAGGCAAAGTACTTGGTATCTTTAATTTTCTCTCTCATGTCCGCTGGTTTACTGAAAGTCTATTTCAGAGAGCCAAATGAAACGAAATTTCTCTAACTCTCTGAATCTATACAGCAGAATGGTTAACTGGAGTTTTGAGCATGGTAAAGAAAAAGACGGCAAAAAAACCGGTCAAAAAAACTTCAAGCAAAGCTTCTACGCAAAATAATAAATCAAATGCTCGACGTCCTTATCCTAGTCATACTTTAGAAGAAGCACTAAAAATTGGACAAGTAATAAAAGACCATAATAATGGTCATCCTTGGGATACAGAACAAGTAGCAAAAGCATCTCTTGATGTTAAACCCAATAATAACAAATTCTTCTATCTCGCTGCTGCTTCTCGAGATTATGGACTAACAATTGGCGGACGATATTCTGAAAAAGTTGAACTTACAGACCAAGGTAAAAAGGTTTTATTTGCTGGAAGTGAAGACGAACGGAATCAAGCTCTGATAGACGCTTTCTTTTGTGTTGATATTTTTGATAAGGTTTATAAATACTATGACGGAACTGTCAACTTACCGGATAAAAAGGAATTTTTATCCAACACACTTCTCAAGGAATTTAATCTTAATAAAGAATACCATGATGAGTTTATAAAACTATTTAAAAAAAACTGTGAATTTCTAAAGATAGAATCCGGTACTGGTGATAAAACTGCAAGGAAACGAGGCGGTGATACTGAAAAAGAGGAATCATCTGATGTAAGAGTAGTTGGCCAACCAAAAGGTAAATTTGATCGAACAGCGTTTGTTATTATGCCATTTAGCGAAAAAGGCCCAACTCCCAGACCTGAAGGTTATTTCAAGGAAGTTCTTGAACAAATTATAACACCAGCTGCTAATCAAGCAGGATTTGCTGTTGAGACTGCAAATCAACATGGCAGCGATGTAATTCAATCAACGATAATCAACAAACTACTTCAAGCTGATTTAGTAATTGCGGATCTAACCGATCACAACCCAAATGTCTTGTTCGAATTAGGGGTTCGTATAACTAAAGAGCTTCCAGTCGCTTTAATTAAAGCCGAAGATACAGGTCCAATTTTTGACGTTGATAACATGTTGAGAGTAGTAAAATACCATCCTAATTTATGGGCTTCAACAGTTAAAGGTGATATTCCAAAACTTTCTGATCATATCAAGGCCTCTTGGGATAACGCGGAGACCTCATCAAACTATATGCAGATATTGACGGGGGTTACACATTAATACTAAAACGCAAGCAGGAACTGTATAATGGCAATAGAGAAAAACAAAGAGATTGTTCATGAAAAGAAATTTGACCAGGCTCTTGACCTCCTCCGTGACTTAACCGGATGGGCTTTAAGGATTGCAATAATTATTTTGTTGGCTGTTATTGCATGGAGAATGGCCTGGGCCTCATTTAATCTTGATTTGAGTAAATTTAATTTCTCTGATTTACTGGCTATGATATTAGCCTTGTTTGCAGTTGGAATGTCTGTAGCCTTTTATTTCAAAACTACAGATTCCAGTAATCAATTTTACGATAACATCTATAACTTTACCCAAAAGACTTCAGAAATTTTAGGCCGCATAGAAGAACGTTTTGGTGAACGATTGAAGCATTTGGATGAAGGTTATTTCAAAATGCAGTCTCGCTTCGATAATTTTTCTAAAACACCGAAAGAAATAGAAGAAAAAGTTAGAGAAACTGAGGGTAAAGAAGAAGAAGAAAAAGAGAAGTTAAAAGAGACCAACAAGGCCCTCGAGAAAATGATGAATGAATTATACGAAAAAGCTCAAATGCAGGAACAGCAAAAAAATGAATTTAATCATAAATTAAATCAACTAACAACAGAACGAGATGCCGCTCAAGAGCGGATTCGTGAAATGGAGAATGACCGAGACCGCATGAGACAGCAGTTACAACGGATGGAACGAGATATGATGACTGGTTTTCATGAAATTGAGCCATTTCTTATTGAAGAATTCATTCGTCACCCAGAGATGAGGAGGTTGATATTTGAGGGTGCACCAATTCAGATAATAAAGCGGAAATCTCGCCGTATTTTATCACGATTTCCTGAAGAAATACTTATGAGACTCAAAGATGAGGGTATTATAAATTCTGATCAAGAATTGACTTCCGCAGGATTAATAATACTTAAAACGGCTAGTCTTAGGTTTCTCCATTAAGTTAATAAAACATATTTGTGTTAACAAAAATCGAACTCTTTTTTTTAAAACCGCTGGTTAACAGCTTTTTGAGGTATTACATTTCTCTTAGCTTTACAATCGAGTTCGGATCGATAAGCGATCCTGACCGGCTTTCTATAAGACGTGTGGCGAATTGAGGGTTAAGTCATTTTAAGATAAGCTGTCGTTGTCAAGCATGCGCAGGACAGCCGAAAAGTTAGTGAATTGACAGCGATGGTTTTGTGATTCTCGACAAGCCAGTAGATTTTAGGTGACGTGGGGCAGGACACATTTTGGATGCAGACAATAATCAGGTAGAAAAGCCGGCGGCGGGGAGCGGTGTTTGGCTCCCGGCCGCCGGGTTAGTTGGATGGGCTCATTCCATCAATCAGTTGTGCTACTTCATTTACTCTTCCCAAAGCCAGTTTTGTGAACAGGCGGCAAAGTCGAGATAATCGACGAGGCCGGTGTGGTTTACGTTTTCGGGGATCAGCAGGTCGCTGTCGGTCCAGCGGCCGGCCAGCATGGCCAGGTCGTCGAGATCGACCTGTCCGTCGCGGTTCAGGTCGCAGATATTGCCGAGCATCAACGGCGACATACTGGCCTGCGGGGTGCCGCCATAGGCACCGGCGTTGACCCGCTTGCCGTGCGGCCAGAGCTCCTCGGCCCAGTGGGCATCGGCCGGGTCGCCGGCGTCAATGCAGGGGCTGGTGACCCCGTCTGCCGTCCAGAGGCCGGCGGCCGGATCCCAGCGGCCGAACTGAGAACGCAGGTGGAAATCCCGGCCGGGGGCGTTGGCAAACCGCGGATCGGAATCCAGATTGCCCGGTCCGTAGTTCAGCGTCGTGCCGGCCTCGGCCACACAGCTTGCGGCCCCGCCCTGCAGAGCGCTGTACCTGACGGTCAGGACGGACGGGTACGTGGTGCTGCCCACGGCGTACCGCAGGAAAATATTCGATCCGGCCGGCGCGGTGTTGGCCCAGAAGATGCTGTCGGTAAAGACGGCGCCGTCTGTATAGGCACACTGGATCGCGCCGCCTTCGGTTCCGGCGGTATTGTCATAAAAGACATTGTGCCCGCACTGGATCGCCGCGCCCCAGAGCGACATGGCCCCGCCTTTATCGGAGACCTGGTTTTCGTAGAGCCGGCTGTGGAGCAGGGTTGTCGCGAAGGAATTGGCGACATAGACGCCGCCGCCGCTTCCGGCCTGGTTGCCATAGAGATCGCAATCGTGAATCTGGGCGCGGGCGCTGGTTTGCACGGCAATGCCTCCGCCGGCGCCGAATCGGGCCTGGTTCGCAAAGATTTCCGCGCGCTGGATTGTCGCCCGCGCGCTATCGCACAGATAGACGGCCCCGCCGTGATGGTTGGCGGCGATATTTTTATACAGCCGGCACTCCTCGATCGTCATCTGGGTTGCGCTGCCTCGGGCATAGACCGCTCCGCCCAGTTCGGCCTGGTTATAGTTCATCACGCATTGTCGGATGACCGGGTCGGAACCGTCGCAGAAGACGGCCCCGCCCGCGAGGGTGGTGATGCCGGCGAAACTGACTTCGGTGCCGCCGCCGCGGGTGAGGGTCAGTCCCTCGAGGATGCAGCCGGAGGACTCGCCGGAGACAAAGGAAGCTACCGAGCCCTTGCCCAGCCCGTCCAGAATGGTAGCCGCCACCACGGAGGGATCGTCGGGATCCTGGCTTTGGATGCGGATGTTTTTGCCGAGCAGGTCGATATTCTCAAAATAGCTGCCCGGCTGGACATAGACGACATCCTCGTGGAAGGCCGCGTCAATGGCCTCCTGGACCCTGTCAAACGGATGCCTCTTGCTGCCGTCCTCGTCGGGATCGCTAATGGACGGGTCGCCCGGTCCCGGATCGTTGGGGGCGTCATCGTCCACATACCAGGCCTGCGGCTTTGTGCAGAGGGCCTCGATCTTGAAGGAATAGGGATCTTCATCGGCGTCCGAGTTGGGGATCTCGATGACCGCGGTATAACTGCGAAGGGACGTGGGGGCAAACTCGAGGGTAAAGACCGTTGCGCTCATCGAGCCGACCGGGGAGATCGGCTGGGCGATGACCGTAAAGTAGGCCGCGTCCGCTCCATAGACCTGCACCTTCGGTGTGCCGTCAAGCAGCAGGTTGGCGCCGCCGAGGTTGTGGATGGTAAAATCGCGGGTGTCGCTGTAGCCGGAGTTGACCCGGCCGAAGTCGTAGTCGCCTTTGTGCGGGACCACGCTGCCGTCTTGACGGACCTCGATTTCGGCGGGGATGCCGGAGCCGTCAATGGTAAAGACCGCGTCGCTGGTGTCCGTCCGGGCAGGATCGGAGGTGTCCGTGATACGGATCAGGCACTGGGTCGAACCGGGCAGGGTCGCCGGCCAGTTGTGTACCCCATCGTTGGGGGTGTTGTATATAATGGTGGACCACGAGGCGCCGTTGTTGCGGCTGATCTCGATTTTGACGTTGTGATCTTCATAGCCGAAACGGTCCCAGGTGATCGCCATGACGCTGCCGGCCAGGATGGTCTCGCCGCCGTTGGGGGCCGTAACCTCCAGCACAGGCGGCCCGGCCGCGATTCGGTAAGTCGTGAGCTTGCCGTAATCCGAGGCGCTGACCTTCCAGACGACCAGGCCGTAATACCCGGACTCCGCGATGGAGATTACAAAGCTTTCTCCCTGGCCGTCGCCGTTGTTGTCGGCGTAGGCATCGGGCATGTATTCGTTCTTTCGTGCATGGGCGGTTTCCTTGTCGTACAGACTGATTCCGAGATTGCATGTGCCGCTGATCTGCTCAAGCACGAAGGCATACTCGCCGGCCGTCAGGTAAATCTCATACATATCCAGCACGTTGTGGCCGGCCTTGGCAAAGGGTCCGTTCCATTCGGTGCCGGGCCGCCGGGTAATGAGTACGCTGGGGCTTTCTTCGATGCGGTAGTCATCGGCGCCGGCGTTCCAGTTAATCACGCCGACGTAATAGGTTCCGGCCTCGGCCTGGTTGTCGTTGACCAGCACAAACTCGCACTCGCCGGCCGGGGAGGCGCTGGATTGTTCGAGATAGCCGCCGCCGAAGCCGACTGAGCTGCCGGTATAACTGCCGATATCCCACAGCCGCAGCATGTAATCCGAGGCCGCGGCGGCCGGCAGGATTCCGACGGTCGACCACCACTTGTCGCTGCCGCTATAGGCCAGGTCAAAGCTGAAGCCGTCGTTGTTGTACCATTGGTATCCCGTCGAGTCCTTCTTCGGCGGGGCCGATCGGGCGATGGGAACATTGTCGGCCAGGGCATACGGGCTCCAGATGAACTGGCGGCTGTAGAGGTTGTTTGATTCGTCGCTTTCGGTGACGGTATCGCCGGTGTCAATCTCGTAATGAATGGTATGCCGTCCGCCCGGCACCGCGATAGTCGGCTTGGTGATATTGGTATAAAACCGGTTTTCGCCCGCGGCCAGGGTGGTGGTGCTGCTGAAGAACCACACATCGTCCACATAAATGCTGGTCGAGTGAGAGCCGGCCGCGACGAGTCCGCTGTTGGTCCAGGCCCAGTTGAAGTTTGTATCGTACGTATTGCCGGGAAGGGTGGAGGTCAGCACGCAGGAGACGCCGCTTGCCCCGCCGGTACTGCGCGGGACAATGGGATAGCTCCAGCCGCTCATCGTCACCGGTTCCAGATCGGGCCAGGCCTCGGAGGTCACCTCAATGGTCCGCTGCTTCGAGCCGGTATAGGTTTCGTCGTAACAGGCGCTGGAGGCCGCGGCCGAGACTGTATGCAGGCCGCCGGCGGAGCCGGAACGAACCGTCCAGACGGAAGTCCAGGCGCCCTGTCCGGCTTCGAGCATGCCGAGGGACTGGGGATTGGTGCCGGAAATCAGCGTAAATCCGGCCGGCAGCGACAGGGTGACATTCGTGCTGTGCGCGGGCACGTCCCCGGAATTATACACATAGGCCGAGACGGAAAAGTTCGTCGTATAATCCACCACCGACGGCATGGACAGCGTCACGGAAAGGGCGGGCGGATCGGCTCGTTCAAAGTCCTCCTCGGTGGCCAGTACATACGCCTCGGAGGCGGCCCCGCTGATGCTCGTGCTCCAGGTATACACTTTGACGACCGCCTCCTGGCCGGCGGAGGCGGAAACCTGGTGAACGTTGTTGTTGCCGTGCACCAGATCCGAATCAATCTGGGCTCCGGTCTCGGCGTTGTAGAGCCGCAGATTCAGATCGGTCGTGGTGTAATAGGTCGTCGGCTCGCTGTCGCCGTTGTACACGGCTCGGCGGTGCCAAACGAGGGTGGCTTTATCGCTGTTATACATGTGTCCCTTGTACAGCTTATAGTCATCGTCGGCGGCCGTGTCGTTGCGGGCGACGACGCTGTCGGCAAACCAGTCGCTGCGATGAAAATGCGCATGCAATAGATCCATCATGCCCCAGCCGTAGGTCGCGTCCCAGCGGTCCCCGCCGACCGGGCCGTCATCGGTATAGTCGGTCAGCGTGTCGTTGTCGGACCAGGTTTGGGCGGTGTTGATCAAAATGGCCTTCTGCGCCTTGGGCGAAGAGATGCCCGCGTCGCGCAGCAGCATGATTGCCCCGGCGACATGCGGGGCCGCGGCGCTGGTTCCCCCGTGATTGGCAAAGTCCGTATCGCCGGAGCTGGTGGGCACATAGGTGCGCGTGCCGGGCGCGGTAATGTCGGGTTTTCGCCGTCCCGAATCCGTCGGCCCGCGGCTGCTGCTGGCGGTAATGACATCATCGGAGGTGTAGCAGGTATCCTGGATATCCATGTTGGCCGCGGAGATCAGGTTGGCCGACTGCGGATAGCCCAGCTCCGTCAGGCCGGCGTTGCCGGCGGACTTGGTAATCATGACGCCCAGGTCATGGATGACGGCGTCATAAAAACGCTCCAGAATCCCGAACTCGTCATCGTGCGCATACAAGCTGAAACTGGTGTTGATGACCTCGGGCTGCTGGCCGCCGCAGGTGGTGCAGCTAAAGACCCAGTCAATCGCGTCCATCAGGTAGCTTTCGGTATTATTCCCGTGTCCCTGCGAATCGAACAGTGCATCGAGCCCGAAGGCAATGCCCTGGTAGGTGCTGTGCGTGGAGGCGATGACCCCGGCCGTCCGCGTTCCGTGGGGATCGATATACCCCGAAATGCGTTTGTAAATCGGACGCGGATTCAACTGGTTGACCGGGTCTTTGTAGAGCAGGTAGCGGTGGGTCTCGCGAACACCGGCGTCGATGACGGCCGCGTCATAGGCCCCGCCGTCGTAGCCGCCGGTCCAGAAGCCGCTGGCGCTGATCGCACAGGCGCTGGCGTCCAGGTCCCAGACCGCCTCGCGATCCGGCACAATCCGCTCAACCTGCGGCAAGCGGGCCAGTTCCTCAATCGCCGCGTAGGGCAGCACGGCCCCCACGCAGTTCATCAGGCCGCTGCCGCCGGTGACCTGCCCGCCAAACTGCTCGATCCTCGTGCGCATCTGCGCCCGCTGCGGATCGCCGGCGGCCAGCGCCGCCTGAAAGGCCTGCTCGAGGCGGCTGTCCTGCTCGCGGTCCAGTTGTTCATGCAGCAGGCGAAGCTGCTGTTTGCGTTTCCGGGGCATCGTCTGTTCCCGGGCCGCCCGCGTTTCCTCCCGGCGGGTTTCGTAGCGCACCCCCGCATCCGGCCGGGCCGTAAGCTCTCGGATTTGCGCCTCGATCCGGTCCATCGTATCCCGCCCGGAAGACTTGAGCTGCTTTCGCAGGGCGCCGAAGGGTTTGGCCCGCAGCTCGATGATCACCGCCTGCGGGGCGTCCGTTTCGGTCACGAGCGACGGATGAATCTTGCCCAGCGGCCAGTCGCCGCGGTCTTCTTCGTCCAGCACCCGCTCGATGAAGCCGTCTTCGCAGAGATGATACGGCTGGCCCTGTTGGGCGCCGGGAAAGCCGTCCCCGTCAAAGGCCGCGGTAAAATCCGTCTCCGCGTCCGGGACCGCCGGCAGGTCTTCTTCGGCCGGCGTCCCCGTCCGGTCGGCGGCCCGATCCCTTGGGCGGTCGCCGGTGCCGGTGGCTTCGGGCCGGCCCGGAAGCGACAGATCCTCACGCCCGACTTCCGTGTGTCCGTTGAGTTCCACGGCAAACAGCCATGCGACACCAATCGCCACAACCATCAATAATGCGCGTTTCATAACACACCCTCCCTTTCTGGATAGGTAATTGTACGGAGTTGCGCAGCGCCGGCTCCCATAGACGGCCTGCGATTAGATCGGGAATGTCTTGTGCGGAATCGCTTCCGGAATGCGGCTCCCTCATCCGGAAATCACTTTGGCGCTGAGCCAAAAAACCTCCTGTTTCGTTTTCTCCCCAAACTCACAGGGGATGGTGCTCAGCAAGATGCAGATCGAAAGGCCTGTTCTCCTAATTCAATACAGACAATGATACCCGATATTAACCGGATTACAAGGGTTTTTTTAAAAAATAGTTCAAAAAAACAGGCCCGCTGAGTCCCCCAAATTGCCATTGATTCAAACCTTCTTCCACAGGTTTTCCACAGAGCGGCTTTACGTTGTGGATAGTCCGTTCATAACAATTTTTTTTTTCGCGCAACTGCCGTTGCCGCTTGCAGATTTTGACTGTGGAAAAGAATCTGTGAAAATGCCTGTTGCATCCGGGTGTGGCCGTTCCTATCATAGCCGCATTGTTAAACATTAAAGGATCGGCCGAAGCCAATGCTGTTGCATCATCGGTTTTTCGGGTAGTTAAGGAAGGGAGAACAGCCCATGCAGGCCTTGTTCACGGACGAAACGAACGCCATACAGGAGCGACTGGCCCAGGATATCGGAGCCCAGCAATATCAGATCTGGTTTAAAAACGCCGCCCGGCTGACGCTTCGTGAAGAGACCCTCGAAATCGCCGCCGCCAACGCCTTTATCACCCAATGGATCCGCGGTCATTTTGAAAAACCCATTCAAAAGGCCATGGAGGCCGTTCTGGATCGGCAGTTGCCCATTGCCTACAGTACCGACCCTTCGCTGAGTCCCGCGGCCGCGGCAAAGACCGGCCCGTCCGTCCCGGCGCAGACCCGGCTGTTCGGCCAGGCGGCCCCGCTTCGCAAAAAATCCGCCGCGCCGCTGAAGATGAACCTGCATACCTTTGTGGTCGGTGTCAAGAATGAACTGGCCTACAACGCCGCCAAAACCGTTATCAGCCAGGAAACCAGCCCGTTTAATCCTCTTTTTTATCACGGCGGATACGGCGTGGGCAAAACGCACCTGCTCCAGGGCATCTGCAACGAGATCGCCGCCTCCCGGCCGCACAACCGATGGCTTTATGTCTCGGCCGAGGATTTTGCCAACCAGTACGTACTGGCCCTGAAGACCCGAAAACTCGACGCCTTTCGCCGCCGCTTCCGCTCGCTGGATGTGCTGGCAATTGACGATATCCATTTTCTGGCCAACAAAAACGCCATGCAGGAGGAATTTCTGCATACGTTTAACAGCATTGACCTGGCCGGCAAGCAGATCGTCCTGGCCTCTGACGCCCATCCCAAGGAAATCGGCGCCCTGTGCGAGAAACTGGTCAACCGCTTCGTCTCCGGCATGGTCGTCCGCATCGACCCGCCCGATTTTGACACGCGCTGCCGCATCCTGACTCAGCGGGTCGAGGCCCTCGGCCGCGACATCCGGCGCGACGTGGTGGAATACATTGCCGGGGCCGTCAGCACCAGCGTGCGCGAACTGGAAGGCGCCCTGCTCAAACTGATCGCCTTCAGCTCGCTGACCGGCGGCAAGATCACGCTGGCCGCCGCCCGCCAGGTGCTCTCCGAGCACATCGCGCGTACCGACCCAGTGGTCCATAACTCCGACATTACCTCGGCGGTCGCCGATTATTTTGAGGTCCGTCCGGGCGATATTTACTCGGCCAAAAAGGAGCGCACGATCTCGCTGGCCCGTTCGATGGCCATGTACCTGACCCGGCGGTTTACCAAGATGTCATTTCCGGAGATCGGCCGGGCGATGGGCAACAAGAACCACGCCACGGTCATCCTCGCCTGCCGAAAGATCGAGCGGGCCATTGCCGACAATGCCGAGCTCCGCTGGCGCTGCCCGGCCGGGTTCCGCGTCGTCAGCGCCAAGGAGGCCTGCGACCGGCTCATCGAAAAAATCTCCTGAAACGATCCGGAACGATAGAGAATCAGTCAGTTTGTTACGATTCAATCAATCTTTTTTCAGGCGATTCCAGGAAACAGGACGATGAAGGCAGCGGAACTGGTCAAAGACATCCGAGGGTATTGTCAGGCCCATGCCGATGAGGACAATGTCAAAAAATACGCCCGGTATTTCACAGAGGGCTATGACGCCTACGGGCTGACCACCAGGCAGTTTAACGAAAAAATAGCCGCCTTGCTGGGCCATCCGGATGTAAATATGAAATTGATTCTTTCCGCCGGCAAACACCTTGTCAAAAGCGGCAAATATGAAGAAGTCAGTTTCGCGATCTGCCTTGTGAAAGGTTTTTCGGAACAGTTCGATTTAAAAACATTTCGGGAAGTCCAAGCCTGGTTTGGGATCGGGATTGGAAACTGGGCCCACACCGATATCTTCTGCGGATACCTGATGACGTTTTTTTTCGAAAAAGGAATTATCTCCCTGAAGGATCTGACAAATTGGCGCACCGCCAAAAATAAATATCAGCGGCGGGCGGTCCCTGTGGCGATGCTGTCTCTGCTGAAGACGACGAAGGATTTTAAGCCGCTGTTTGCGTTTCTCGAACCGCTGATGACGGACCCCGAAGAAAAGGTCCAGCAGGGTCTGGGCTGGTTTCTGCGGGAGGCGTGGAAACTGAAACGGAAGGATACCGAGGCGTTTTTACTGAAATGGAAAAACAGGGCGGGCCGCAAGATCTTTCAGTATGCCACCGAAAAAATGACAGCCGAGAAAAAAAAGAAATTCAA
>JAHDQI010000342.1 GCA_018433925.1 Phycisphaerae bacterium
CCCTTTTTGTCCTTTTTTGTCTCTATTTTTTCCGATTCTTGTCTGATTTTTTCCTTTTTTTGTCCTGTTTCGTCCTTCTTTTTCCCGGTCGCGAGGACCTGGTATTCGTGCTGAAGTTTGAGTACATCATTGCATGCCTTGCGCACGGATTCGTGCTGGGCATTTTGATTGCTGAGGACGGTCAGGGCCTCGACGGCCATCGGGGCACATCGTGCGATTTCAATGCGTGCCTGAAGATGGTACTGGGCCATGCGCACTTCAAGGGCCTCTTTGAATACGGGCCTGGTCAGCCAGCGGCGGAGTGTCTGCGGCCGAATGTGAAGGGTATCGAGGGCCTGCTGGATTGTCTGTTCCGCTTCGAAGACATTGATGAGGAAGCATCTCTGCTTTCTGTCAAGACGGAGGCGTTTGGATTTGATGTTTGTTTTGCGTCTGTCCATTTTTTGCTCCTTTCGTATCCAGTTTTACTTTTTGAGGGAAAACGGTATCCCTCCGCACTGGGCGTGATGTTGCACAAACGCTTCGAAAATTCGGGAATTCCGGGGCGGCGGAAATGCGGTAAGTTTATTTTGAGAAGGGATTAAAAAAAATTTTCATTTTTTTGATTTTAGGTCTTTGGGGGGTCGCGCAAACGGTTCGATGTGGACAAGGAGGATCGTGATTTGGCCACGGAATAACTTGTTGCGGACCCTGGGGAACCACGAAATTCGAAACACTCCTTTCGAAAATCGAAAGAAATTCTAAGTCCAAGACTTTCACTTTTCAAAACCGGCCGTATCGGGGGCCACTTTGTTTGCCGTTTAGATGTTTCGTGTTTTTTCGAGAATGACTTTGAGTTTTTGCTGGATGGAGTCGACCTGTTTTTCTTTCAGCGCGAGGATGTCGCGAAGGGCCTCGCTGATGTAGGGCAGGTAGGTTTCGATGTAGCTTCGTTTGATCAACTCAGCCTTGATGCGTTTCTGCCGACGGACATGGAGTCCGAGTTTACGGCCGCATTCCTGAACGGCCAGCTTGATTTCCTTGATGATTTCCGGGTAATGGGCGACGGCCTCCTTGCTTTCGGAGGTAAAGGGAACCCATACGGAGGCGACATGGACCATCAGGAGGATCGGCCCGGCCGGCAGCGCCCCGCGGCTCTGGCTGAGGCCGTAGTTTCTCCAGTTGGTATCGAGTACGGCCTTGTAGATCGCTCCGGCGGACTGCTGATAGAGCAGGGGTACGCGGTTGGCAAAACGCACGAGCCGGAGCATGGGTTCGCTTTTGTCTCCATTGCCGTTGTCGGAGGGGTCATCTTTGAATCCGTAGGCGATGGCCGCTTCGACGAGGAAGGGATTGCCGCGATAGACGGAGGGCTTTCGTGTTGAACTGGCATAAAAGTCGGCCTTGACGACGCGTGAGAGTCCATCGATGAGCTTTTCTTCGCCGATGGGACCGATGCAGTCGGTGGGCGGGGCCATGATTTTGGTTTCATTGATGGCCGTGTGCAGGACCTCGGCTTCCTTGAGGGCGATTTTGTTGGGTTTGAGACGAACGGAGAGCTTGGCCTTTTTGGCCATTTCACCGGCCAGCCGCGGACTGACGCGTGAAAACTCCGAGCGTAAGAACTCGACGAGTGTTTTGGCATTGCTCTGTCGGGCCATCTTGAAGAGGACGCCGAGCTCAACGCCGTAGGGATGGGGCTTTACCTCGATGGGGATAAAGGGCAGCTCTTTTGTTTGCCTGGGGTATTCGATTGTCTGGCCGTCGGGGGCATGATAGATGATCGTCGCGTGGGGGTTGGCCATGGCCGTCTGGGCGATGTATTCATCGACGCTTTGCTTGCCCTTCTGGTATCGGCCCTCGAGCGTAATGGTCACCCGCGTGCCGGTGGGCCAGTCAAATTCGCATTCCTCGTCGAGAACCGTTTCGGGCTTGTTTTTGCTGGTGTCGATCTGGACGTGATAGTGGTTGGCTTTTTTCTTTGGATTGGTTCGGGTGACGATCTGTACGGGCCGGCCGGTGGTCAGGAGTCCGTACATGCCGGCGGCGCTGATGCCGATGCCCTGCTGGCCGCGGCTCATCTTGAGGGTGTGAAATTTGCTGCCGTAGAGGAGGCGTGCGAAGATGTTGGGCACCTGGGCGCCGAGGATGCCGGGGCCGTTGTCCTGAACCATGAGTGTGAATTTGTTTTCGGAGGCCTCTACGGGGCGGATCGCGATGACCAGGTCGGGCAGGATGTGGGCGTCTTCGCAGGCATCGAGGGAGTTATCGACGGCTTCCTTGACGGCCGTGAGGAGGGCCTTTCGGGGATTGTCAAAGCCGAGCAGGTGTCGGTTTTTGGCGAAAAATTCGCTGACGCTGATGTCGCGCTGCCTGGCGGCCATCGATTCAGCGGTGGCGGCGACGTTTTTTCGGGCTTTTCGTTTTGCGGGCGATTGGACCGGGGCCGGCTCGCCGAGAGGTTCGGGGGCGGCCTGCTGCCCCTTCGTCTCATCAAACAAAAGACCACTCTGTTCTTTCTTTTTTCGTTTTGCGGCAGCCATCAAACCACTCCTGCTCTGATGCGATCCGCCCGACCGCCCGGGAGGACGGCCGGGCCGGAATATCCATCCGTGAAAAACCCGTCTGCCGAGGCGTTAGAGTTTGCAGACATACATTTCATTGACAAAATCGAGGGCGGCCAGTTCGGCGGCGGCCTTTTCGTCCGGGGTCTTGTCGAGACTGAAGGCGAGGATCGCTTTGCCTTCCTCGAGCTTGTGACCGACGCCCATCGTGTTGATGTTGACGCCGTGGCTTCCGAGGACCGTGCCGACGGCACCGATGACGCCGGGCTTGTCGTCATTGCAGATAATGAGCATGGACTCTTCGGGGGTGACCTCGATGTCGAATCCGTCGATTTCGATGATCCGCAGGAGGTTGCCGCCGAAGACGGTGCCGACGACCGTGCGTTTGAGTTTGTCGGTCTCCACAACGGCCGTGAAACTGGACTCAAAGTCCTTGATTTCGGCGTTTCGAATCTGGTCTACGCTGATGCCTCTTTCCTTGGCCAGCAAGCCGACATTGACCATGTTGACCAGTGTTTCAAAGTGGGGCTGGAGCAGGCCGATGGTGAAGGAGGCGGCGATGAGGTCCACGGATTTGTCGGCGATGGCCCCGCGGAATTCGAGCTGGACTTTTTTGATGTGTCCGGTCGTCGTGGCGCTCATGAGGGTTCCGATCCGCTGAGCAAGCTCGGCAAACCGGCAGATGATCGGAGAGACGCCGGCTCCCATGGCCGGTGCGTTGAGGGCGTTTCGAATGGGTCCGCCCTTGATGGCATCGGCGAGGATCTGTGCGGCTTCGACGGCGACTTCGACCTGTGCTTCTTCAGTGCTGGCGCCGAGGTGCGGTGTGACCAGGCAGTTTTCGAGTTCGGCAAAGCGGTGGTTCTCCGGGGGTTCCTTGGAGAAGACGTCGAGGGCGGCCCCGGCGATTGTTTTGGAGGCGAGGGCGTTGTAGAGGTCTTCTTCGTTGATGATGCCGCCGCGTGCGCAATTGACGATGCGGCAGGTGGGCTTCATCATCTTGAGCTCTTTGGCGGTGATCATGTTGAGTGTTTTTTCGTTTTTGGGAACGTGCAGGGAGATGAAGTCGGCTTCTTTGTAGATCCGTTCGAGGTTATCGGTGATTTCGATGCCGATTTCTTCGGCTTCTTTGGGGGCGGCGAAGGGGTCATAGCCGACGACCTTCATGTTGAAGCCAAGGGCCATTTTGACAACGGACATGCCGATGCGGCCCAGGCCGATGACGCCGATGGTTTTGTTGTTGAGCTGGTTGCCCATGTATTTTTTGCGGTCCCATGCCCCGCTTTTGAGACTGTTGCAGGCGGGCACGACGCTTCGGCTGAGCGCGAGCATGAGGGCGAGGGTGTGTTCGGCGGCGCTGAGTGTGTTTCCGCCGGGGGTGTTCATGACGAGGATGCCTTTTCGAGTGGCGGCGGGCACATCGATGTTGTCCACGCCGACGCCGGCGCGTGCGACGCCTTTGAGTTTGCCGGGATTTTGGAGGACTTTTTCGGTGACCTTTGTTGCGCTGCGGATGATCAGGCCGTCGTATTCCCCGATTATAGAGGCCAGTTCGTCTTCTGTGACGCCGGTGCGCACAACGGCTTCGAAATCTTTCATGGAATTAATCAGATCAATTCCTTCCTGAGCCAGTTTGTCGGTAATCAGAATTTTGTACATGGTTTTTTTTTCTCCTGTGTTATTCCAGATCTTTCATCATTGTATCAATTGATTTGACCTCTTCGCCAATCTTATAGGCCTGTTTGGGGCAGTCATAAAATTCCCGGACGACGCAGTGAGCGGCCGCGGTGGTCAGCCGCCACAAGAGTTCGGTTCGTCCCTTTTTTTCGAAGTCCACGGCGGTTCTCAGGATGCGGCCGGTCTGGTCATCGGGCCAGAGGACCTGTCCGCTTTCGGCATCGAGCAGTATGGCACGGGCGGCGAGTTTTCCCATCCAATAATTGCCGGAGGAAATCGGAATCAGTTCGTATTCGATGACCTCTACATACAGAAGGAACGCGGCTCCCTCGCGGCGGGCATTTTCTTCGACCTGCGTCCAGGAAAAATACTCGAAGGCGTTGTAGGGTCCGGCCTGCTGGGCGTTGATCACGGAGGTTTCGGGCCATTTGACGTTTCGGACGATCTCCTTGCAAATGGCTTTGGAGAGCAACTCGGGGACCTCGACGTCCATTCCGCTGGTTCGGGTTCCGCGGACGACGAGATAGAGTCGCTGGTCTTCGTAGTCGGCCAGTCGAAAGCGGGCGGGGATTTTCTGTTCTGAGGCCGAGGGGCTCATCAGAAAGCCGAGGATCGTACAGCCGCCGGCGATGGGCAGTCCGCACACAACAAGAACAAAAATAGGTATCGTTCGTCTTAACATAGTCTGGACAGCCGGTTTCAGGAACCGGCTTTTTGGGCGATGGCCTGTGCCAGGGTGACGAACCATCCGGCCAGGATCACAATCACAATCGCAATTACAAGGGTTTTGACTCCTCCCGGAGATCGGGCCCACCGCAAAGGGGCTAACTCTACCCCAAAAACGGCGGCATGTAAAGCAAAAAACGCCACGATCAGGGCGATGATACAAAAGGCGGCGGAGGCGGGTTGGAGACAAAAGGCCTCTCCAATGCGTCCAGCGACAAAGGCCTGGGCGGCATGGGTCCATCCGCAGCCGGGGCACGGCAGTCCGAAGCGCTGCTTGAATCCGCAGACGCCCAGCACGGGTCCGAGTTTAACCCAGTTGTGTTCGGCGGCCCAGAGCAGCGCGAATCCGAGACAGACGGCCGCGAAAATGCAAGCGGCGACGAGGCGCCCGGCCGAGCCGATTGGGCGGCCGGATTTTCCTGAATTTGATGGTTGGCGTTCGGTCATACCCTCGGTACAATAGGATCGCAGGAATTAAATGTCAAGCTGAAAGGAATGTTATGTCATTGTCCCAGACGGACATCAGCCGACTGCTTGAAACGGCGATTGTGGCCGCCCGGCTTGCGGGCCAGCGTGCGATGGAGGAGCTTTATTCCGTTCGCCCGTCTCTGAAAAGCGAGGATGAACTGGTGACGCAGGCCGATCCGATCTGCCAGAAGATTATCATGGATCGGATCAAGGAAACGTATCCGGATCACGGTTTTGTAGCGGAAGAGGGAGCCGAGGGGAAGTTGTTCAAGCAGGTTCCTCGCGGAGGGGATCCGGTATGGTGGGTGATTGATCCGATTGACGGCACGAACAATTATGCCAACCGGATGCTGTGTTTTTCGGTGAGTGTGGCGGCAATGGCTGAGGGCCGGCCGATTGTGGGGGTGATTTTTGAGCCGGCGACGGACATGCTGTACACGGCCGCGGCCGGGATGGATGCGCAACTTAACTATTCGCGCATCGCGGTCAATGAGCAGAAGATCGATTCGTTCGCATCCTTCGGGATTGACAGCCACGCGGACCCGGCTACGTCGGCGGGTGTGGAAACGATGATGCGCCGCACCCGGTTTCGGTGCCTTGGTTCGACGGCTTTGCACCTGGCTTACGTGGCCAGAGGGGCCCTGATCGGGGCAGTGACGACGCGCTGCCGGTTGTGGGATTTCGCGGCCGGGGCCCTGCTGATCGAACGGGCGGGCGGATTTATTACAACTTTGGACGAAACCCCTCTTTTTCCACTGAATCCCGATGACTATGATGGCCAATCCATCGGCCTCCTGGCCACTAACGCCCGGCGAAAAGAGGAAATTTTAAAAATATTCAGGGGAGCATAGAAAATTGTCATTTTTCGTGTAATATAGCCCCTTTGCATCCCGTCTTACTTACAACAGCTAACTTTTTGGAAAGGAGTGGTATTCGTATGAACAAAACAACTTGTTTTCTTTCGATTGTCTGCCTGTGCCTGCTGCTGCCGGGGGCGGTGTTTGTGCCGACGGCTGACGGCGCCGCCGAGAATGATCCGCTGATGACCCTGCTGCCTGAGGGGACTCTTTTTTGTGTGCGGATCAATAATTTTACGGGCTCGATGGGGCTTTTGGATCAGTATCTGTCGGGGATTTCGCCGATGCCGCTTTCGATGTCCGTGAACATGCTGCTGGCGGGGATCCTGGGCGACCCGATGATGAACGGGGTCAACAAATACGGCTCGTTTGGAGTGGTGGGTTTTGCCACGGCGGACGGTTCGGAGCCGTCGGTGGTGTTTTTGCTGCCGATTACGGATGTCAAGCCGTTTACCTCGAATGCGAACTGCACGGGACCGGACGCTAACGGTCTGTATACGCTCAATTCGCCCGGTTCGCCGGCCGGTCCGCTGCACTTTACCGTCGTAGGCAATCATTCGTATTTGCTGGCCTCCACGGCCGACCAGGCGGACGCCCTGCTGTCGGCGAAGGATCTTTTGAAGAATAAGAAAATCGTGCCGGCCGGTCGTCTATCGGCCGCGGACGCGAAAGCTGCCGCCTCCGCCCCGGCCTGGCTCTGGCTGGATATGGCGGCCGGCTATGAAAAGGCCGCCCCCTTTATCCGGAAGGGTCTTGAAGAAGGGATTCGGCAGGCCCAGCAGCAAGGGGCCCTGGGAAAGAACACCCAGGATATGACCGGCCTGGTTGATACCGCGGATCAGTGGCTGCGGCAGACGGACTGGCTCAGCATCACTTTGACGCCCCAGGCGGATCTGCTGACGGCAGAGGTTGCCTTTGTGCCGAAAAAGGATTCGGAACTGGCCGCGATGCTGGTGCGTGATCCGGCTATGAAGAGCGGATTTACGCTGGGCGGGTACCTGGATTCGGAGGCCCCCATCAGCGGCCTGATGAATATGAACAAGCCGCTGCTGAAAAAAGTCAACCAGCTTTTTTTGAATCTTTTTGTCGGGATGATGAGCGAAAACGACGGTACGGACGAGATGCTTTCGCGGTTTAACACAATGCTCGAAAAGAGCATGAAGACGTTCGGCTCCGAAGTTGCCTTTTCGTTCGGCTACCAGGGGGGGATGCCGCCGTTTTTCATGCGTGAGGTGATTGAAATTCATGACGCGAGGGCGGCCCGCGAGATGATGCGGGAAAGCACGGGGCTGGTCAATGAAATGTACAGCCGTATGGGTCTGACGGCGGAGATGCAGATTGCCGAACGGGCCGAGACCTACAAGGGCACTCCGATTGACAAGGCCACGATCCGGTTTTCTCCGGCGGAAGAGGCCACGGAGCAGGAAAAGGCGATGCTTGAAGCGATGTACGGCAAGGACGGCCTGACGTATCCGTTTGCCATCACGGAGAAGGCCCTGTTCGTGACGATGGGCACGACGACCGGAGCGGAGGCGGACCTGAAGAAGATGCTGGACAGCCGGACCGCGGCGCCGGCGGTGCCGACGGACCTACAGACGGCGCTGAAGGTGATTCCGCAGGCCTCGACGGCCGATTTCGTTCTGTCGCTGAATGTTCTTAAATTGATGAAGGGGATGTCGGAGATGATGGCTTATATGGCCACGTCCGCGGCGGCACAGGGATCTCCAATTCCGCCGTTTGCTCAACTGCTGGAGGGGATATCCTTGAACACGCAAAGCGCGATGGCGATCGGGACGCATATTGACGGCGGCCGTGCGCGGACGCACATCGCCCTGCCTAAGCAGCACCTGATGGAGATCGCGGCCGTCGCGATGCAGATTCAGCAGAAAGTGATGATGCAGCAGATGCAGATGCAGCAACAGCAACAGCAGCAGCCGTAAACAATACCGGGATGATAACCCCAAATTAGACGGACAGATCACAATCCAACCGGGCGGCCGGAATCTTCTCCGAACCGCCCGGTTTTTTCATTCCTGTAAGCTATGCCCTCTGCCGCCATTGTTTCTCTTTCTAAGGACTACTTGCTGAATTTGTCTTATTCCTGCCCTGCCAAGAGTGCAATCTGCACGTCGCTTAGCATCATGTCAACATCGGGCTGATTCTGGTTGTTTTGGGGTTTTGCGCGCCGTTTATCGTGCTCGGGTTTGTTTACTACCTTTATTCGGAGCAATAAAAAACGGCGGTCCCCGGATTGAACCGCCG
>JAHDQI010000280.1 GCA_018433925.1 Phycisphaerae bacterium
AGGCAGGTACAAATACAGCAATGATGACGGTTTGACATGGCAAGAGACGGATGAATATAAGATAGCAGACGTTATAGACAGCATCACAGGCACGCTTTGGGATATTCATCATCATTGGCCGATGAAGGATGCTGAAGGCAACGCCATGACCGAAACATGGATGATTAATAATCCTCATAAAGGGATTTCAGAGGGTGCCTGGATGAAGATATCGTCAAGCAATGACGGCAAATCATGGGGCAGTGTTGATGTGACGGATCAATTTTTTACGTATACCAATGGCGGTCTTGCATGGTTCATCGGCGGCGGCATCCAGCTTCAAAAGGGGGAACACGCCGGTCGACTCGTTATTCCCGGCAGATATTTTGGAAAAAAATGGCAGCGTGTTGGCCCCGATGCGCACAATACACTGATTTACAGCGACGATCACGGCAAAACATGGCAGTGGGGCGGTTCGGCACAGGGGTATACCGGAGAAGCATGCATTGTTGAGCTTTCAGATGGTTCGGTTTACATGAGCAATCGCAATCACGATCCGGACACAGCCGGATTTCGTTCGTATTGCATCAGCCGGGACGGCGGAAGGACATTTACGGAATTTGGTGTTGAAGAAGAATTACCTGAGTCGCGATGTCATGCTTCGATGGTCAGATATTCATTTCCCGATGAAAAGACGAATACGCCGGGACGTGTATTGTTTTTGAACCCATCGGTGCAAATTCCTGGTACTTCGGTGGCTCCAAGTGAGGGCCGAAAAAATCTGACCGTTAAGTTAAGTTATGATGACTGTAAAACATGGCCTGTGTCGAAAACGATCTGCGCCGGTAAAGGCGGATATTCAGATATGATTGTTACAAAGAACGGGACGGTACTGTGTGTCTTTGAGTCAGGTAAAGAAATGTACGCCGAAAATATTACGTTGATAAGATTTAATATAGAGTGGCTGGAAACCGGCTTTAAACCAAAAAAGAGGTAATAAAGTCATCATGAAATTTGATCGCAGAAAGTTTCTGGGAACGACAGCAGGGGCCGTTTTTTCAGCTTCATTCATAAGTAAAGCGGATGAATCTTTTGCCGAAGAGAAATTTAATTTTAACAAAACTCTTCCGCAAACAGAACCTTATGATGTGGTTGTTTGCGGCGGCGGTCCTTCCGGTATTGCGGCGGCGATCGCCGCACGGCGATCAGGATTAAAAGTACTGGTTCTTGAAGGACAAGGGCAGTTGGGTGGCATGAGTACGTCCGGGCTTGTTTCACATTGGCTGGGCGGACGTGAACAGGATTGCGGACGATGGGCTGTCGGCGGCATCTTCAAAGAATTGTGTTATGCAGGTCGGGATAAAAATGCCGCCATAATACCCATACCCGATTCGGATCAGAAATATCAACCTCACGGCTGGTTCATGGGGCATTTGGCCGCCGGCATTCCGATTGAGCCCTACAGAATGGCTTCATTGCTGGAAGATAAGTTCATCAAAGAAGGA
>JAHDQI010000031.1 GCA_018433925.1 Phycisphaerae bacterium
AATTCGACATCGAAACATGGATGCCCTCGCGCAACAGTTTCGGCGAGACGCATTCGGCCAGTCGGTTTTACGAATTTCAGGCCCGGCGGATGAACCTGCGATACAAAGACAGCCGCAAAAAAAACGTATTCTGTCATACGCTGAACAATACCGTGATCGCCTCGCCGCGCGTGCTGATTCCGATACTCGAATTGTATCAGAACGCCGACGGCAGCGTCACAATCCCGGACGTGCTTCGGCCGTATATGGCCGGCCGGGAACGGATAGAACCCAAGTAAACGAGCCGTTTGTTTAGCCGCGTCGGATTCGGCCGCGCTAAGGGCTGCGCAGGAAGAAGGTGCGTTGTCATGGGAAAGCGATTTCCGGCGGAACAAATGGATCCCATTCGCAGGCAGATTGACCTGCTCGAAAGCACACTGCGTGTGCGGGTTCCCCTTGTCGAACAAATCATCAACTCCTGTCCTCTGTTACCGCCGGTTTGCGGTTTTCTGGCGGGCTTGATTATCCAGCGGCGGCTGGATCTTTCCTTTGCGATATGGGGGCTTGGTTGTGTCCTTCTGATGGGTTTGGCCGCGGCGGTGTTCCGCATGAAGCCGACGCTCAGACAAACCGCGGCCCTCATTTGGCTCAGCGTTCTGACAGGCGTCTTTTTCGGCGCTGTGCGATTGCGGCTTTATCAGACGCCGCCTCCCCATGATATCCGCAAAGCAGTTTGTGCCCCGCAGTCTCCGGCCACCCTGCGCGGAACAATCCTGACCGACCCGCGGCAGGAAGACCGAAGCCGCTGGTTTTTCGGGGAATACCAGTGGACCCCGCCGGGGACCAGTTTTCTGCTGAAGGTCGAATCGGCGCTGACCGAAAGCGGATGGCAGCCGGCGTCCGGAACGGTCTTCGCAACTGTTTCCCGGCCGGTCACGACGCTATCGGCCGGAAACCGGATCGAGTGCCACTGTCGTCTGCGAACCCTCAGGCCCCCGGACAATCCCGGCATGTTTAACACAAAACAATATCTCGAAGACCGGGGCATTTACCTGTCGGCGTCAATTCCGGGCATGGAAGCCATCCGATGCCTTGAATCCCAAAAAGGCGGGCTTGGATTTCGACTGCAAAGCCAACTGCGGGGCTGGGCACAAGAGGCGCTGGATGCCTTCGGCGGCGGCCAAAAAGAGATTTCGGCCCTGCCTGAAACCCTGCTTCTCGGCAGCCGGTCCTCCCTGGATATGCAAACATGGATCGCCTTTCAGAAAACCGGCCTGGCCCATTTTATCAGTCTGTCCGGAATGCACGTGGGAATCCTGGCCGGCATCCTCTGGTGGATCGGACGGACGGCGGGACTGGAAAAACGGGCCCGTGCCCTGCTTTGCCTGCTGCTGATCGGCCTGTATGCCCTCGTTGTGCCGCCGCGGCCGCCGACCCTGCGCGCGGTCTTCCTGGCCGAGTTCATCTTTCTTTCTGTGCTGATTCGACGCCGTCCCCAGATGCTCAATACGCTGGCCCTGACGGTGCTGATCTTGCTGCTGATTCGGCCGACGGAGGCCTTTCAGCCCAGTTGGCAGTTATCCTACGCGACCGTCCTCGGCATTGTCCTTCTCTACGAACCCTTATACAGGCACCTGTCACGGCCTCTTTATGAATATCCGAAGGCGGCCGAGCGGCTGTTCAATCTGCCGGCCGGAGACCGGATCTGGAAAATCCTGCACTCGATGCTGCAAATGCTGGCTGTCGGCCTGGCGGCATGGCTGGGCGGAGCGGGCCTCCTGCTGTGGCACTTTGGAATCCTCACCCCCCTGTCAACCCTCTGGACTGTGCTGGTTTTCCCGGTGGTGTTCGGCATCCTGCTGATCGGCTTTCTGAAATTGCTGCTGGCCCCGCTGATCCCGACTCTGGCGGCCGTGTGCGGCGTCTGGCTGGAGTTTTTCAGTCGGATTCTGACCCGTTTTGTCACGGCGCTGGCCGACCTGGACCTGATGTCCTTTCA
Organism: Phycisphaerae bacterium; assembly: GCA_018433925.1. Taxonomy (GTDB): domain Bacteria; phylum Planctomycetota; class Phycisphaerae; order Sedimentisphaerales; family Anaerohalosphaeraceae; genus JAHDQI01. The sequence goes on from JAHDQI010000031.1 coordinate 1,979, forward strand.
AATCGGTCAAACGGCATGCTGGATCATCCTTCTTTATTACGGATGGTTGTTTTTCGTTCGCTTTTATCCCCGGTTCGGAAAATTCAAAACCACCCTGTTTGTGTTAGGCGCTGTGTCAATCCTGTTTTCCCTGTGGCTTCCCCGGATCAGGCGGACGGCCTCAAATGATCTGACCGTCACCTGCCTTTCCGTCGGCCACGGCCTGGCCGTAGTCGCCGAACTGCCCGGCGGCCGGGTGCTTCTTTTTGACGCCGGTTCAATCTCCGTCAAAAATCCCGGCGGACGCATCGTGACGCCTTTTCTGCAGCATCGCGGCATCGAAACCATGGATCTGGCGATTCTCAGCCACGGCGACCTCGATCATTATAACGGCCTGCCGGAGGTTCTCAGCGGAATCCCCGTAAAAGCCGTATTTGCCAACCCGGGCTTCCTCCAGCGCAGTGAAATTTCGTTCGGACCCAGACGCATGAAAACCCTGTTTCAGGAACGTGTCGGAAACTTCGCAACCGAAACGCTGCCGCCGCTTTCCTCGCCGGCCCGCCTGCGGAGTTTATGGCCCGATGCCCAAACCGCCGCCGATCCGTCCGTCAGTGACAATGACAAATCGGAAGTGCTGCTGATTGAGCACGCGGGCAAAACAATCCTGCTGTGCGGCGACATCGAAGAATATGCGCAGGAAAAAATCCTCGCCCTGTACCCGGATCTGAACGTCGATGTCCTCCTTCTGCCCCATCACGGCTCCCGGCTTAATATCCTGCCCGGCTTTCTCCGGCGGCTGGACCCGTCAATCCGGATTGTCAGTTGCTCTGCCAATCGGCTTGCCAATACCGTCGATCTCGATGACAACGGAACCAACTGGTACACCCCGCTGCACGGGGCCGTACGGGTTACAATAAAAGCCGACGGCACACTCGATGCCGCCGGCTTTCTCGATTGAATCAAAGAACGGAGGAACTCCGTTTTCTATCGCATGTGCACGACAATCTCCACGCGTCGGTTTCTCGCCTTGCCCGTCGGGTTGGCGTTGGAGGCAACCGGACGCGATTCCCCGCAGGCCACCGCCCGAATCCGATCTCCGGGCATCCCCTTGCCGGTCAGGTAGCGAAGCACCGTCAGGGCCCGTCCGGCCGACAGGTCCCAGTTGTCTTTCCATTTATCCTTGGTCTTGCGAATGGGATCGGTATCGGTATGCCCGACGACGTCAATCTGCCGGCCGGAATACCGCTCCCGAATCACGCTGTAAATATGATCCAGCTCCGCGCTGGTTGCGCTCTTCAGAGTGGCGCTGCCGGAGGCAAAGAGAATCGTGTTCTCCAGCGTCACCGTAATGGTCCCGGCCTTCTCATCGACACTGACCTGGCCGACCTGGAACCCGGTGGCTTCCGACGGCGTGGCCTTTCGCTGGGAAATCTGCTGCTGAAGTTCCTCGATCGTCATCTGGCTCTGGTTAAGCTGCTGACTGAGTTCGGCCTGCCGGGCGGAAGAGCTGTCCAGCGAAGCCACACAATTTTCATACAGACCCTTGAGATTCTGATGCTCCACATTGAGCGCATCGTGTTTTTTCTTCCAGTTGGTACATCCGCTCAGGGTCGTTGCCAGCATCAGCACCGCCAGTGTCAATCCCGCCATTCGTGTCTTTTTCTGCATAGGTAACCTCCATTTCGCTTCCATTGCGACTGCGTATTTTAGATTCCGTAAAACCGTTCCAGATAGGCGTATATCTGATCTCGAAAGAGTATAACCGCCAAAACCGCTAATGACAAGAAAGGACCATAAGGAATTTGTCGGCTTTTTTTCGAAAGAAATTGATAAAGAGCCCACAGCAGTCCGAAAAACGGCGCCACGAAAAAGGCCAGCACCACCCACCCCGGGCCGATCACCGCTCCGGCCGCCCCCATCAGGTGGACATCCCCCAGCCCCATCGCCTCACGGCCGAACAGCAGCGTTCCGAAGATCCGCGTGGCCCAGACCACCCCGCAGCCGGCCAGATACCCCGTCAAAGATCCCAGAAACCCTTCTAATAAAGGCAGTTGCGAAAAGCGGTTCCAGGGATCAACAAAACCGGGATGCTTCATTGCCAAAAAACCGATCAGGCCTCCAAGAATCACCGGAAGCAGAAAAACCACCTCCTTTAAGATTTCTTTTCGATCGTCATATTCCGGTTCATCTATATCCTGTTTTTCTTTATTTTCCGCCTTTATTCCCTCCTGAGTGCCTTTCTGATCCAGATTGTAACTGGCCTGAATCCAGCCCTTCTTCAGCGCCCACAGCGAAAAAAGAAGACCGATTGTCGAACCGGCCGCCGCGGCCGACCATTTGGGCAGGACCATCGGAAAAATACTGCACAAGGCCCCCTCCCGAAGATGAACGACCAGCGGCCCAATCGCGGATGTCAGCATCCCGACCCCCGTGACAATCCAGCACAGCGACAGCGGAATCACCCACAATTCGAGGTCAATCGCCGAGGCCGCCAGAAACGCGGCCGCCAGAACCATCACATGCAGATAAATCAGCCAGCCGTTTGAAACAAAAAACCGCTGCATCGAATCCGTGCCGGCCAGCCCCGTACGGCGATATTCCCAGACAAAAAACCACGCGTAAATGCCGAGAAACAAAATCGCCGCTGCCAGTTCCACCACAACATAACGAGGCGAAATCGGCGCCGCGCAGCGTCTGCAGCGGCCCCGCAGAACCGGCCACGAAATCAGCGGGATGTTGTCATAAAACCGGATGGACGCCCCGCAGGCGGGACACGACGACGGCGGCGAGACAACCGACAGATCACGCGGCAGACGATAGATGACCACATTCAGAAAACTGCCCACGCAGGCCCCGAATGCGAAAATAAAAATCAGCCAAATCCATTCCGGCGTCATAAGCGGTCCTTCTCGTTCGCTTTCTCTTAGCGTTTTTTCCGTTTTGTCGAAGCCGCCTTCGACCCCTGACGGCCAACGATACCGGCCGCCTTCATCGGCAGGCCAAACAGCCGGATAAAGCCCGTCGCGTCCGTCGAATTATACTCCTGTCCCATCGTAAAACTGGCCAGCTTCGGATTGTATAAGCTCTTGGGGCTTCGGGTGCCGGCCAGCGTCGCCTGCCCCTTAAACAGTTTCAGCCGGACGGTACCGGTAACGGTTTCCTGGGTCACGTTTACAAAAGCATCCAGCGCCTCGCGCAGCGGGCAGAACCACTGGCCGTAATAGACCAGCTCGGCATATTTCAGAGCGATCTGCTGCTTGTAATGCATCGTTTCCCGCTCCAGCGTCAGCATTTCAAGAGCCCGATGCGCCGTGGTCAGGATCGTACCGCCGGGGGTCTCATACACGCCCCGCGACTTCATGCCGACCAGCCGGTTCTCGACCAGGTCGGCCTGCCCGACACCGTGCCGTCCGCCGATTTCGTTGAGCGTTTCAATCAGCCGCACGCCGCCGACGGCCCGGCCGCCGAGCTTGACGGGAACGCCCTGTTCAAAACCGATTTCCACATACTCCGGCCGGTTTGGCGTTTTCGAGACGGGCCGGCTCATCACGAACAGGGGATCCTGCGGCTCGTTCCACGGATCCTCGAGATCGGCCCCTTCGTGGCTGATATGCCAGAGGTTCCGGTCGCGCGAATAAATTTTCTTTCGGGTCTGTTCAATCGGAATCTTGTGCTTTTTGGCGTATTCCACCGCCGCCTCCCGGCTGGTCAGCGTAAAATTCGGATCCTTCCACGGAGCGATGATCTTCAGCGATGGATCCAGCGCCATAAAAGTCAGCTCGAACCGCACCTGGTCGTTGCCCTTGCCCGTGGCCCCGTGAGAGACAGCCGTAGCCCCGGTCTGGTGAGCGACTTCAACCTGGTGTTTGGCGATCAGCGGCCGGGCAATACTCGTGCCCAGCAGATAACCGTTCTCATACACGGCCCCGGACTTGAGCATCGGCCACAGGTACTCTTCCACAAATTCCTTCCGCAGGTCCTTGACAACGCACCGGACGGCGCCGGTGGCCAGGGCCTTTTTCTGAATGCCCTTCAACTCATCGCCCTGCCCCAGCTCGGCGGCAAACGCCACCACCTCGTACCCGTAGGTTTCCTTCAGCCAGGGCAAAATCACGCTTGTATCCAGCCCGCCGCTGTAAGCCAATACTACCTTGTCCCCTTTTTTCGCAGCCATGTTCGTTCCTGTCTATCGATTTCCTGTCTCGGTTTCACAAAAGGGGGTATTGTATCCAAAGAATCCGCCGCAAACAAGTCAATTTTCAACCCCCGGCAATTGGCTCTCCTCGACGCCGAGTTTCAGCCGTTTGGCTTCGGCCTCCGGAATCGGCCGCCCAAGGGCCTCATAGGTCCGCTTCACGTCCTTCTGAAGCCGGGCCAGATCAACCGCCTCGACGTGCCCGTCGAGGTACAGAACATTCAGCCGGTCCCTCTCAAAGGTCGGGTTATCATAAGCCAGCACATTCTGCAAAGAACCCCTCCACGGCTGCCCGCTGATATAAATATAATCCGGTCCTTCCGTGGTTTTGCGCCGGGCATACGGGCTTTCGAGCGTTTTGGGATCCAGGTCCGCCGCCTCGATCAGCGTTTCGAGATCGGGCGGAAACAGCCCGTCATGATCATTGGCATACACCGCCGACGCCATCCCGATGGACTTCAGATTTGTGGAGGAAACCACCCGCTGAGCCACCTGTTTGGTCTTATTCAGGGCCGGCATCAAGATCGCCGCCCCCATGGCTCCCCCGGCCAGGGTGGTGCTGCTGAGTTCCAGACCCGGACCGGCATACCGGCTTTCCAGCCCGCTCGAAGTTTGCAGGGTATACTGAATCGTCGGAGGCAGATCGGCCAAATACTGATCCAGGTTCGGCAGCATCATCGGCAGCAGGATTCCCTTCTGCGTGGCCGCCATCGCGAGCATCGGCCAGAACTGCTGAATCTTGGTCAAAAACTGGCGGACCTGCACGGTCGAATCAATATAGGAAAGAAAGACGGCGCTGGGCGGATAATTGCCCCGAGCGGATTGAAAACGGGCGTTCTGGCAAACCGTTCCCTCCGCGGAGGACGACCGCAGGCGGGCCGCCGCCGATTGCGCCAGCGTCGGATGCGAAGCGACAATCACCTTCGAATCCTGAATCATCCAGCACGGCATCACCTGCATGATGCTGAGCATGGGAGAGACCCAGATACACAGGGTCTGCCCTTCGCCGACCGGCTGATACTGAATTTGAAGTTGCTCTTTGGCCTGCCGCTGAACATAGTTTTCCAGCGCCTTCATCGACTTGGCAAACGATTTCGGCAAGCTCAGATCAGCCACCAAAACCGCGCCCCCGTTAGGCGCTTCGGGAAGGGTAAACGCCGGCATAAGATAACCCAGCAGTGGACCGGCGAAGCTGGCCAGAAGATCGCCGCGGATCGAAAAGCCCAGATCGCCCTCCAGTTTCGAGAGCTTCTGTTCAAACTCCTGCATCTCGCCGGCCGAAAGACCGCCCCGAAAAGCATCCAGAACCACATCATACATCCCCGAAAACGACACATTAGCCGCCATCATTTCATAAGCCCGCTCATCGGCCAGGCAAAACATCTCCGGATTCACGCTGCCCAGTTGCGCCAACAGGCCCCGCGGCGCCGAAGCGTTTTCAAGCACACTTTCGGCCATGAACGTTCGGCCTTCAAATCCGCCGCGCAGGGCAAACCGCTGGAGTTGGTCCAGGCCGAGCTTTCGAAGTGTATCCTCAAACTTCGGTGCCCCTTCCGCGGTCCCTTTCTTCTCGATCTGTCGCCGCGTCTGGTCCAGCATCGTCCGGATGTCCCAATACATCGCCAGCACATCCCCGCGGTCGGCCAACCCGGAAAACGCCTGCCGGGCGCGAAACGAAGGGCCCGTCCCGAAGGAACCGATCACCCGTCCCGACGGGTCATTGCCGGCCGCGACCAGAACCGTACCGACCCATCCCCAGTACACCGGCGTTTTCTCTGAATCATCCGGAACCGAAACGGCCCGGCCTACGAGCATCCGGCTTCGCGGAGAAATCTGCAGGGCCTCCAGCAATTCGTGCAGCGCTTTTTCGTAGGCCGGCTTCTCCGCGCCGGTATCCATCGCAAAATACAGCGAGGCGAAGAAATCCGGATTCGTCTCATCTGGCAAAACACCCAGGGCGATCGGTTTCCGAATGCACATCTCGGCAAATTGCTTGACGGCCCGGATCTGTTTCATGTCATTGGGATCCATCCCCTCCGGAACCTTCTCCAGCAGCGGATCGACAATCCCGTGATAAAAGGCCTGTACCTGGGGATCGGCCCAGACCTGTCCCGGGATGGACTGCTCAAAGGCCGCCTCCAGCGCATCGAGCCCGCTGGTGGCCGCCGCACAACAGGTTTCCGCCGGCAGTTTGCTCATCAAATCCACGGCCGGACTGCCCCACACAAAGGAAGGCAGCAGGCAAAAAACAGACAACACCGCGGCAGGAATAAAAAATCGTTTCGTTTCCATAAGAGATTCCTCCTTAAATAACTTCATGTTCCACCTTTTGACTAACCATGTTGCCCTGCAAGATGGATCACTATTATATCAATCAAGTCGTATTCAAGAAACCAAAAACAATGTCACGGATGCGTTTTTCGCTCGGCTCCGAGCCGATCAGCAGTCGATATTGAGCGACGGCCTGCCGGATGAACATTTCCGCCCCGCTGACGGTGCGTGCCCCGGCCTTCTCGGCATCCCGCAAAAAACGGGTCCGCAGGGGATTATACACCGTATCAAACGCCGCCTTATCCGGCCCGAAGACCTCCGGCGGTACCGGCGAGCCGTCCGTGTTTGGATGCATCCCGATACTCGTGCAATTAATGAGGATCGTTGCCGTCGTATCGCCCGCCTCCTCCAGCGGCGCCGCCGCGCAGCGAAATTCGCGCGCCAGCGACCGGGCCTTGCTCAGCGTTCGGTTATAAATCGTCACACGGCAGCCGACTTCCGACAGCCCGGCTACAATCGCGCGGGCCGCCCCGCCGGCCCCCAGCACCGCCGCCTGCAGTGTATGCAATGCGTGCCGTTCGATCCCCAGCGTCTCCGTCAGCGCCTCCATCGCCCCCGCGCAGTCCGTATTGTAGCCGCTGACAATCCCGTTAAACCCAACCTTCAGCGTATTGACCGCACCGATGCTCTCCGGCAGCGTTTCCACAAAATTGCCTTCACGATGCGCAAAGTCCAGCGCGTGGCTCTTGTGCGGAATCGTCACGCTAAAGCCCCCCGCACTCAGCCACGGACGCCGCAGAACGTGATGCAGAAAAACCTCAAACTCAGGCCCGCCCCCGGCCACCAGAAACGGCAGGTACACCGCGTTTATACCCTCGGCCTCAAAACAGGCGTTGTAAATCGCCGGGCTCAGCGAATGGCCCACCGGGCAGCCGATCAGCCCGTACAGTTCCGTCTGCTCATCCAGCCGGTCCCACCGGTACAGCTCCTTCATGTCCCGGACCGGCACCTGTCCCGGCGCGGTGGCTTCCTCCTCGCCCAGGCAGGCAAACGTCAAAAACCCGCCCGCTTTTTTCGCCAGCACCCGGCTGACGTGCCCGGCCGGTCCCATCGCCAGCACAATCACATCACGGTCGGCGTCGTGCAGCAGATCCAGCCCCTCGAAACAGTCATTGATATGCCGGGCCGTATACACCAGCTTGGCAATCGCCTCCGGACAAACCGTGACGATGGATTCATACAGTTCATTGAGGTCTTCAAACGGTCCCGAAAAATCATGCGCCGACAAAATCAGCCGTGCCTTCCGGTTTCGCGACAGCGCCGCCTTCAGCCGGGTCTGCACCGGCTGACGAACGTAATGACTGAACTCACAATCGACAAAATCGGCCCCCGCCTCCAGCGCCGCCTCCAGCAGATCAATCCGCTGTTCGGTCGGCCAATCGCTCGCCCCGCCCTGGGCACGGTCACGGCAGGTGGCAATAACGGATACCTTCTGCTCGCGAGCCCGCCGGATCAGCGCCGCGACTTCGGCGGCGTTCGGTTCACGCAGATAATCCATGCGCAGTTCGACCGCCTGCGCACCTTCCCGCACGGCCTGCCGAATCCGCTCACCAAACCGCTCGCTCGTCTGTCCCGAAATGGAAACCGCCAGCATCGTCATGCCCATGACGATAACCGGCGGCTTGCCATTTTTCAACAGGAAAACAAAGGCCCCAAAGCGGCTTTATCCGCCGGAGCCGGCCGCCTCTTTCGGCGGATATTTCACTGTGCAGCCGTAGGCCTTGGTATAGGCCCGGCTTACATCCTTGCCGGCCGTCAGCTCGGCCAGGGCCGCGTCCACATAATTGACATACTCCTGCCCTTCCGGCAAACGGCCCAGCGGCGCATTGTCAATCGCGCCGCGGTAGGCGATATGCCCGGTCTTATCGAGGATATACAAGTGGGGGGTGTTGGTGGCTTTGTAAAGATGTCCTGCCTTCCCGGTCGGGTCCGACAGAATAGGATGCGTCAAATCATACTTCTTTGCCCAGGCCTTGTTGGCTTCCGTCTTGGCATAATGCGTGCTGTTAATCGTCAGCCACACCACCTCTTTTTCCTTGTCGGTCTCCGGGTCCTTGCCCGTGTATTTGTCAATCAAATCGGCAAACGTCTTGTTCTTATAATGCGGCACCACAAACGGGCAATCCCAGTTGGCCCATTCGAGAACCACGATCTTTTTACCGATCAGATCCGACAACGTCACTTTCTTGCCGTCCTGATCCGTCAGCGTAAAATCAGGCGCAAGCCCCGGGCAGTTTCCGTCTGCCGGACACTTATGTTTACTGCCCGACAAAACCGTACAGCACGGCGGTTTCCCCTCCGCAATCGCCGCCTCACAGCACGGCTTCAATCCCTCGCCGTTGCCGTTGGAGCCGTGCCCGCCGTCCTTGTCCGCGGCTCCGCAGCAGCCGGAATTCGCCACAATCGGCAATCCAAACCCCAACAAAACCAAACACGCGACAACCGTCAGAATCTTGTACATGATCCGCTCCTTTCCAATCCATTATTTTCAATATGTTTTGACAGAATATCCGATACCTTATATGGTGTTTCAAAGGGATATACGGATGACCCGCCGTAGAGGTTGCCGATTAATTAAAAAAACATAGAAAACACCTATGAATACTATAGCTATGCAGAAAAAGCCCTGTATCAAGTTAATATTTATCCCGTTTTGGGTACTTGCGGCACTGCTGACCGGCTGCGGCGCGCCGGCCGACCGCTACGCTCCCCAGGTGCTGACCCCCGTTCAAATCAGCGCCCATTCAATCGGCCTCTCCGTTCAGGGCCGCTCCATCGATTGTTATACATTCGGTTCTTCCGGCCGGACAATCCTCATCATCGGGGCGATCCACGGCAGTGAGCCGGCCAGTTTTGTCCTGGCCCAGGCCCTCCGGGACAATCTGATCAAAAATCGCCACCTCTATGCGGATCGCACAATCCTGCTGATTCCGGCCGCCAATCCGGACGGGCTGGCCGCGGGAACCCGCTATAACGTCAACCAGATTGACCTCAATCGAAATTTCCCCGCCGACAATCGAAAAAACACAAAACGCTTCGGCCTTGAACCGCTTTCCGAGCCGGAATCCAGGGCCCTTTACGAACTGATTGAAAACGAGCGGCCCGCGCGGATCGTAAGCATTCACCAGCCGCTGAATTGTGTCGATTACGACGGCCCGGCCCGCTCTCTGGCCCTGCGGATGGCCGCCTTATGCAAACTGCCCGTCAAAAAACTCGGATCGCTGCCCGGTTCGCTTGGCTCCTGGGCCGGCGAAACCAGGGGCATCCCGATTATCACTCTCGAAATGCCCGCCGCCGATACCGGCCTCAGCAGGGAAGAAG
>JAHDQI010000441.1 GCA_018433925.1 Phycisphaerae bacterium
GATGTGATTGTCCAGCGGTTTGAGAATTTTACTGGCTTGAAGGCCCAGCGGATTGAGCCGACTAAGAAAACCCCAGCAGGTACTGCCGGGGTTTCAAAAGGAGCAAAGGAGTGATGGACCGGTTACTTCTTCAACGCGAATTGGCCACGTTCCACCTTCTGGAAGCGGGATTCTTTACCCTTGGTGTTGATCTCTTTCGCTATGGCGGCATACAGGGTATTGGCCGGTGTCTTGCCGTCCTTGCTTTTCCAGTAATCCTTGGCGGCCATCGTATCGATCAGTTGTTGGCAGGTCAGCGGCCCCTTGGCCTCAGCCAATACCCGGACGGCCGAATCCAGGGCCGAGGCCCGCTTGACCTTGGGCGTGGTTGGCCCACGTTTCGATTTGGCCTGGGCCGCAGCCTTGGCTGGCTTTGGGCTGGACTTGCCGCCTGGGGCCGACGTGGGTGTTTTCTTGGGAACCAGCCGCTCGGCGGACTTGATGACCAGGGGCTTGTTGGTGGTCAGCCCAATGGCCTCCCAGCCGCCGCCTTCAGCGGCCTTCATAATCCGCACGGGGGTGGTGTTCTTGCCGACCTTCAGGTCGTAAACGCTGCCGATTTTGATGTCTGTGGTCTTCATAATAGTTTTCCTTCCGAATTGAGGTTGTCAGATGGCCTTGACATTGACTTTGTGGCCTTTTCCAAAGGTATAGGTGATCCTGCCGGGAACCGATCCCGACTCACTGTGCAAGGTACAATCGACCGTCAACCGATCGACGCATTTGTAAAAGGGATTGACTTTCACGCAGGGATTCTTCAGGTCCGTAATCCAGCGGGGGCGTCTCAGGTCCGTAATCCAATAAAGATTGCCCGCCATCGCATGGCGCACCCATCCGATTGCCGAGTTGGCCCAGAACGGCTCCACGCCACGCTGGATCAGCAAACTGCGAAGGCGATCCAGTTCGGCTTCGCGGTCTGTTTTTTGACGGGCCGCCGCCTGGCCCCGGCGGACGAATTCGCCGTCCTCCCATTGTTCTGGCTTCGATTTGGTTTTCATGATTCGATTCCTCTCCCAAAAGAATTAGTCTGCAAAGTCCTGCAAAAGACGGTAATAGTCATGGATCATCGAATTGGTGCCCTTGCAGCCATCCAATTGCTCCTGGATGCACTGGGCCATCGAGAAGATGTCCTCGGGGCAATCGGCCTCGACCAGGTGCTGGCGGTCCTTACCAGCGGCGTCGCTGATCGTAACGGTGATCTGGTCAGCGCCTGGGACGCGGTGAATGGTGGCGAACGCGATGGGCAGTTTGGTATTTTTGTCTATCGCACCAGCCAGTTTGATTTCGTAAATCTTCATGGTCAGGTCTCCTTATTGGGGTTTGCACATTCTTTCGATGGTCTTCACCAGCCGCCGCGGGATCTGGTCCTGGACCAGCGTGTCCAGTTCCCAGGCCAGGTCAAAAACCAATTCGTATTTGCCATCTACGATCAGGTTGTAGATGTCGGTCAGGTCTTTGATATCCTGCTCGTACTGGCGAGCCATTTCCATGTCCCCAACTTTAGCGGCCCTGTCGCAGAGTGCCTGCCATCGGGCGATGGCATCGGAAAATCGTTTCAGGTCGTGCTTGAGGAATTTGGTCTTCATGGTCGCTGTCCTTTATTTCAGGAGGTTTTTGTACAGTTTACGGGCCTCGATGCGGCAGACCAATTGGGCTTTGAGTTCCGGCAGGTCGCTGCAGGGGTTGACAAGCGCCACCGCGCCGTGGGTGACAAAGGTTTCCGCCGTCGCTGTATAGTCGCGGGCCAGGATAGTCAGCGTCTGGGCGATGCGGTCGGCCAATCGGCCAATCTCATACTCGTTGGCCA
>JAHDQI010000177.1 GCA_018433925.1 Phycisphaerae bacterium
CACTGAAATCCACTCACGGGCGAACAGCCGTTCGCCCCTACAATAGAATCACATAATCGTCTGACATTGCCATCCCGTAATGATCCTGTACGGGAGCTCGTACCTAAAAACCGCTGAACGCTGTAAGCGAAAATAGGGACTGACAATTCCACTCATGTCCCATTTTTCGCGAAGGACCGTGATCCTGACCAGGAGCATTGTCAGAATGACGTGAAGGGCAGTCATACAGTGAGCCTGTGCGATTTCATCCCTTTAGCCTGCACTGAAATCCACTCACGGGCGAACAGCCGTTCGCCCCTACAATAGAATCGCATAATCGTCTGACATTGTCATCCCGTAAAGCCTGCCCTGAAGCGCTCCTGTTCAGGGATCCTGTACGGGATCTCGTACCTAAAAACCGCTGATCGCTGGAAGGACGCTTTCTCAGCTTTTACTCTTACTACTCGCAATTTGTCACTTGCAACTGACTGTTTCAAGGATTGAGATTCTGGCCAGAAGCATGCCAGAATGACGGGAAAAAACGGCTGTCATCCCGATATTCATAACCCGAATTCCGTAACCAGAACCTATCAACCCAATCTCTTAGCAAGCGATCGCCGGCTCTTCCCCCGCGAAGCGGGCATTGCGTCCGCCGAGGTTCTTCGGCGCCTTGCGTCCCGGCATGTTCTTCGCCGGCATTGCGACCTGGCGTGATCTTTGCCAGCCTTGCGTCTAATGTTCTATACCAGCATCACTTCCTGGCGAAGCCAGCCTTGCGTCCGCCAATGCTCTACGGCAGCAACAGGAACAGACCGGCTAGCAGTCCAAAAACAACACTCCCAACAAGTTTCTGGCTCAAGTACCAGGGTACTTTTTCAAAGGCAATGATTGGAGCGGAATTTATGAAGAGATAATCTTTGCCACCCTCGGTTCTGAACGCAATAAGATTTCCGTTGTTCTCGGAAATCACAAGGTCATCGTCGATGAAATCATAATCAGAACCATGGAGGACAAGACCACCGTTTGTA
>JAHDQI010000327.1 GCA_018433925.1 Phycisphaerae bacterium
AGATGCTTTTTCATCAGGTCTTTTCAGGAGGCAGCGGACAGGATGACTAACCGGCATGACAGGCATGTCTTTTTGGGGACTCGATACGCGGTTTACTCACACGGTTTTATCAATTCACTGAGATGGCTTCGATGGGCTTTTATTCCTCGATCAACGGAAACGCTTTGTGTTTACGTTTCGCCCTCGAAAACATTCAGACGCAAATACACGGTTTTCCGGAATAAATGAATGGTTCAACTTTGTGGAGGGAAACAAAATGAAAACGCTGTTCTGGTTAGGGATGAGTTGTATTGTTTGTTCAGTCGTTACCGCATCTCCTTATTTTCTGATTGACTCGTTCGATGAATGGGAAAGGGCTTTGGCCGCCCCGTTGTTTGAGAATCGCATAGGTCCGCTGGATCCTCTTCTGTGGCCGCTTCATTATGAGCCCTGGTTTGGACCGGATATCGAAGGAGAGCCGTACCTGTTCGGCGAACCGGTTGAGTTTGTGCCTTGTGCGCCGTTTACGGGCCAATTGTATGTGTACGAGGGACCTGAATACGGCCAGGAGGATCCGGGTCTGGTGATGGCCTGGGAATGTGATCAGGCCCAGGAGGGCAATTATGCCAGCGCCTGGTCTTTTTCATACGGCGAAGATCCGGACCTGTCCAACTCGATTGTACAGGTGACAGCCAACCCGCCTCCTCCGCCTGCCGGGGCGCCTCCCGGGGCCGGCATTACGGCAATCTCTTTTGCTTTTGTGGACATCAACGGATTACGCCGGGTCTGGTGGTGGTCCGTACCGGCCATGATCCCGTATGGGGTGCCCACGCAAGTTCGGATTGATGGTTCCATGATCGGGACGGGAGCAACCAATCCGCCGGCGACAGGGTATGCCAATACGCCCGGATTTGACATCACCCAGGTGGTCTCGTTTGATGTCGATGAGAATTTCAATTATATTTTTGGAACGGTACTGGTTCCTCCGCCGGGCCAGCCGCAATTTGTCGGGGCCTGGAATTACTGGCACAACCTGCTGGTGACCTCCAAAAGCACAAAGACGTACAAAGGCAACTATGTCAAATTCAGCCAGCCGCCTGTGGTTTTAAATCCGGATGAAGTCCCGCCGATGATTTCCGGCTGGGATGTGTATTCTATCCTGCCGTATAACTTTGATAACGGCGTGGAGATCCGGATGGCCGCCGACGACTGGCTCTGCGCGGATGACCGTCCCGTGACGGACATTCACTGGTGGGGTTCCTTCATCGGCTGGACCCAGCCGACTTTGCCGCCGCAGGTGCCCGATTACTTCTATCTTTGCATCTGGAGGGACAATCCGGCCGGCTTTGCATATCCTTGGAGCTCTCCGGACCTCCTGCTTTGGGAGCATAAATGCTACAAATGGGTCTGGAATTTTGCTGGGTATGATGAGGATCCGCGCTGGGGGATTGAATACAATATCGAGCTGTACGACCGCCCCCGGAAAAACGAGGCCTGTTTCCAGTTCAATCAACTGCTGTCAGAAGACGAGTATTTCTATCAGGAACCGATGGCCGATGGAACTCCCAATACCTACTGGCTGAGCATCGCGGCTGTTTATGAAGGGGTGCCGATTGATCAGATCGAATACCCGTGGGGATGGAAAACCCGTCCGTATGATCCGGACAAAGCCCCCGATGCGGCCGGCGTCATCCGGAAACTGGATCCCGGAACACCGCCCTGGATATTGGGAAGCACCAAGGTGGTGGATTTTTTCCCGATCATTTTCCCGGATCCGGCTGTTTATCCTGAAGGGCAGTGGTTTGATCTGGCCTTTGAATTGACGACCAATGAGAAGCCCGCCTGTCATGGTTTGCCGGCGGACCTGAATCATGACTGCCTTGTGAATCTGCCGGACCTGGCGATGTTCGCTCAGCAATGGCTGATGACGGAATAGACGCGGAAATTGAATCGATGTGCGAAGAGGCCCCGCGGGAAACTGCGCGGGGTCTCTTTTTATGGGAAGAGCCGGGGCAAGAGGGCTTTGGTTTTTTCGAGAACCATTTCCAGCGAGACGTTTTCAATGGTGTACCTCGGATCGGGGCTGTCGATTGCCCGGCCGCGGTTGAACGGTTCCACGGCGGCAACGCCGTCGGGTTTTTGATAGGGACCGAGTCGGGCCGGATTGGTGGGTCCGAAGATCACAACTGTGGGGATGTCCATCGCTGCGGCAATGTGCGAAGGGCCGGTGTCGTTGCCTATGACGAGAGTGGCCTTCTCAAACAGGGCGGTCAGTTGCGGAAGGGTTGTGCGGCCGGCGAGGTTGAGAATGGGCGTGTTGGTCATTTTGGCGATTTGAGTAATCGCTGCCGCTTCTTTTTGGGATCCTGCGGCCACAATCCGAAGCCCCGTTTGTTGATGAAGCGATTCGGCAAGTTGTGCGAATCGCTGTGGCGGCCAGCATTTGCGGGCGTGGGCCGAGCCGGGAATCAATACGGCAAATTGTCCGGGGTCGGACCATTCTTTCTGCAAAAGAGAGTGCAGGTCGGCGCGCGCCGCCTGGGTCGGCCGCAGACCGAAACAAATCGGCTCTATGGGCACTCCGAGCTGTTTCAAGACCTCCGTATAATAATCCACGATATGCGGCGATGACGGTGCTTCGGCCGTATGGGTATAAAAGAAGACAGCTCCCTCGCGGGCCTCGGCCAGTCCGATCCGCACACGGCAGCCGGCGGCCCGGGCAAACAGGGCCGAACGCAGCAGTCCCTGCAAGTCCAGCGCCAGGTCATAGCGGCCCCGGCGGAGTTTTTTAATAAAGGCATGCAGCGAGGAAATCCCCGCGGGGGTAAACCAGCGGCCCATTGTCCGGCGGTCAAAAAGAAGAATCTCATCAATGCCCCAGACGCACTCCAGCAGGCCGGCCAGTTCGGGACGGACCATCCAGGCGATGTGCGCCTGCGGACAGGCGCGGCGCAGGGCCGAGAGGACCGGCAGGGCATGGACAATGTCGCCGAGCGAAGAAGGTTTGAGGATCAGCAGTCTGCCGGTCCAGTCCGGCGTCAGTTGAATAGGCGGCTTGCGATCCATACGGGCTATCGGGAGGGAAGTTTAATTTTGGTACCGATGACCAGCGGTTTGTCCGGTGGGATCTGGGGATTCAGTTCGATGATTTCCTTATACCGGGCACCGCTGCCGAGTTGGCTGGCCGCGATCTTCCAGAAACTGTCGCCTTCTTTAATAATATATTCCCCGGCGGCGGCTTTGGGTCCGGGGGCCTGTGCGGCCGCAGGCGTGGCCGATTGGGTGACCTGGGCTTGGGCCGAAGGCGGCAGATCGGATTGCAGGTTCAGCGAGGCAAGCTGTTCGATGGCTTTTTTGGTCTGGCTCAGCTCGGTTTTGGTCCGGGTCAGTTCGGTATTTAAGCGGGTAAAGTCGGTTTTGGATCGCATAAGTTCTGTTTTTAGCCGGTTTGTATCGGCATTTGCCTTCTCAACGGCTTTTTCCGCCTGATTTTGAGTATCGGACAGTTGGGTCTTTAGTTCCTCAATCTGTGCTTTGGCGGTATCCAGGCGGGGCTTGAAAATCAGCGCCCCGATACCGATCCCGGCCGCGGCCGCGACCAGAAGAATGACTATGAATATCATTTTTTGCCGCATTTTATTGTCCCTTCAAGAATCCACCCGTTTCCCGGCCTGATTGTACCGAACCGGAACACAGAAAGCAAGGCGGAGAAACAAGAGAGAAAAACGTTGATTTGATAAGGCAGACAGGCCTTGTTTCCGAATGGGATTATTTTTTTGAGGAATAAGCATGAACGCCCCGCTTTCAAATGGAGTAGAAAGTTGTTGTGAAGACCATGAAAGAACGAGTATATGCGGATAAAACGGAGAGAAAGAGAGCTCGGCTATTTCGTCAGACTCGACGTGTTCTTGTAATGAGTGGGAGAAAAACGATGCGTATTGTACCAATCCTTTTTATGACGGGACTGATCACCGGTTCAGCGGTTGCCGCGGGATTCTTTGACCGAATCAAAAAAAAGGCAGCCGATGCCATTGAGCAGGAAGTGAACCGGGAAATTGACGAACAAATCGATTCCGTTCAAAAAGAAGTACCCTCCGAAAAACCATCCTCTAAACCGGACGACCAGGCAAATGAAATATCCGGTTCTGAGCATATCGCGGTTCAATCAGAAAGCGATTTGTACGGCCGCTGGGAGGGGCAGGTGGCCCCGACATCCCATTCTGTGATGGAGCGGGTAGGGTTGACGATTTTGATTGCTCCGGATTTTTCTGTGATGCATGCCCAGGCGGCAGGAAGCCGGTGCCTGGCTGAACTGAAACCGACTCAGGTACTGGGAGCTTATGAGGCAGTAATTTTGAATAACCACGCGGCATGGGGTACGAAGGCAACCGTAGCATTTGCCGACGGCGGACAGGTGACCGTGACCTGGGCGGATGCCCCAAATACCCCGGCTGACAAACGGTTGAATAGCGGTCTATTGAGCCGGACGATCAGGCCGCAGGAAAAGCATTGGTCTGCGGGGTCCGACCAGCGCAGCACATTTGATGTGGTGGGTTTTACGCTGGCCATGACGTATGAACAAGCTTTGGCGTTCCATGAGGCCGAACATGCCGATTTGGAATCAAAATTGCGGACGGTGCAGGACCAGGGGACTACCTCAATTCTCTATCATCTCACGGAAAAGGGAGCCCGGCGCATGGGTTCGGATGTTTTTGGCGAGCAGGTGACGCTGGGCTTTGAGTCGCAGACCCGGGAGCAAATGCAGGTTGAGCAGGATCCGGAGGTTCTGGCCCAAATTGAACAGCGGAAGGCGATTCTTGAACAGCGTGCCCAAATGCAGCAGTCTGCCCGGGCTGCCCGGAGACGAGACGGCCGCAGGGCAACCTCGACAGCCGATACGGAATCGGAAGATGCGATTCCTGAGATGCCGCCCATGCCGAAACTGCGGCCGGAGGGGGCGGATGCGGAGTTGTTATTTATCTCTCGTCAGGTGCGGTTTCTGAATCATCAGATGCCTTCTCGGGACAATATCATTCAGGCGCTGTCAGCCAAATACGGCCCACCGTCAATTCGGGTGGAGCCGCGTGCGGATCGCGTTCTGCTGGGCTGGGTTTTTGATGCCGCCGCCCGCCGGATTTCGGATGCCCGCGGCGGACCGTGTGATCATCTGACCAAACAGCCGTCGGCGCAGAGTGAGAAGAATAAATTCTACTCGCCGGCCCTGCGGGCCGCACAAGCCGGTGAAGTGTTTGACCTGGTAACGATGTCGCCTGAATGCGGACTGACAGCCAAAGCCCAGCTTGATCTGGATAAAAACGGCGCGGTCCGTCGGGTCAGCACAACGGTTTATGATACCCAGCGCCTGTTGGCGGATGAATGGTACAGGATTGTTCAGTTTGACCGAGCCCTGGTAGCCGCGGAAAAAGCCAAAACCAAAACGATTGAATCGCGCGATATTCCGGACTTTTAAGGTGATATTTTAGTCCGCCCGAATCTGATAAATTTGTACGATAACTATCGGAGTTTCAGGGTTGCCAAAGCCAGTACCGCAAAGGCGATGGACAGCAGCCAGAACCGCACCACAATCTGCGGCTCCGACCACCCGCCCAGGTGGAAATGGTGGTGGATCGGGGCGCAGCGAAACAGCCGTTTCCCCTTTGTGTATTTAAAGTAAAGCACCTGGAGGACTACGCTGAGAAGTTCCATCATGAATACCCCGCCGATCAGCAGCAGGAGGATTTCGTTTCGGGTGACCACGGCCCCATAGCCCATCGCCGCTCCCAGCGGCAGGGAGCCGATGTCGCCCATAAAAACCTGCGCCGGGTGGCAGTTGTACCAGAGAAAGCCGAGAATCGCCCCGGTAATGGCGGCAAAGAAAATGCACAATTCCCCCGAGGTCGGGATATGAGGCAGCAGCAGATAACCCGCCCAGGTCATGGAAGAGGTGTGCCCCATGGATTCCGAGGCGATAAAGCAGAGGATGACGAGAACTGTCGAGACAATGCCGACACATCCGGAGGCCAGACCGTCCATGCCGTCGGTGAAATTGACCGCGTTGCTCGTGCCGGTGATATAAAGAATGGACAGGACGACAAAGACCCAGCCGGCCAGCGGGATCCCGTATTTGTAAAAAGGAAGCCAGAGCATCTGGGCATCCTCGATGTGCTTTAGGTTGGGGTATAAGAAGACAATTACGAGCAGGGCTCCGCCGAACTGGGTAGCCAGTTTTTCGAGAGGAAACAAGCCGTGGCGGCTTTGCTGTTTGTCTTCGGTCATGAGTTTCAGCCAGTCATCCACGCCGCCCCAAAAGCCGAACCAGACAACCAAAAACACCGCCTTATGGATAAAGGGGTTGCTCAACTTGGCCCACAACAGAGTGCCGGCGAGGATGCCTGTCAGGATGATGATTCCGCCCATCGTCGGGGTATTAGTGCGATCCTTCATTAATTCATTAAGGGCGGCATGGTGAAATTCAGGACGATCGCCGATTCGCATCCGCATCAGCCAGCGAATGACGCGGGGCCCCAGCCAGAAGGCGATGGCCAGACTGGTCAGGGCGGCCATGACCGCGCGGAAGAGGACATCTTCGTATGCGTAAAAACCAATCCGCTTTATTTGCAGGTATTCAAGAAGATGATAAATCAAATTCTGCCTCGCGATCTATTCCGTCGTCTGCTGTTTCCCGAACAATTCCCGCAGCCGGGCCACGACATATTCAAAGCGGGCCGAGCGGGATGCCTTGACCAATATTATATCGTCCGGACGAATAAATCGGTGCACATTATTGCATAATGCTTCGAGACTTCCGAAGGTACGCATTTGTTCGATTTTCTCATGTGTGTTATCGGTCTTTTCGGCCCCTTCCACGAGGGCTTCAGCAAATTGTCCGGCCGCCAAAATCACCTCGATGCCGCAACGGGAGGCCGCCGCCCCGATTTGACGGTGCAGGGACCGGCTGTGCGGACCCAGTTCTTTCATGTCGCCGGCAATGAGAACACTGCGACGGTGTTGCTGAGCAGCCATCCGGGCCAGGCAATCAAGGGCGTTTTCCATCGAGGCGGGATTGGCATTGTAGCAGTCGTTGAGCACCGTGACAGGTCCGATGTGTTCGATTTGCAGCCGCATGTCGCCGGAGCGCAGCGTGCGAATGGCCTGTGCAAAGTCCGATAAAGCAACCTTGAAATCGCGGCAAATTGCCCAAGCAATCAGGACATTCTTCAAATTGGCTATTCCCGCCAGGGGGACCTGAATCGTTTGTTCTTCAAGACGCAGCCAGCCGGCGGTGCCGGAACTGTGCATACAGTCCGGCCGGAGATCACAAAAGGGGCTTTCTCCGACCATCGTGAAAGGGCATTTATATGTTCGCCGAATATGGGCCGCCAGTTCCGGGACATCACCGCCGATAAAGATCTTTCCGTCAGGAGACATTCCTTCGAGGATCGAGGCCTTTTCCTCGATGATGGCCTGGATGGATCCGAATCCCTCCAGATGGGCGGGGGCAATGTGAGTAATCACAACGATGTTTGGCTGGGCCAGTTTGGCAAGCGGGGCGATCTCACCCGGATGATTGGAACCGATCTCCACAAGGAGGATTTCATCGTCCCGCTGGGCCGAAAGGAGTGTCAGGGGAACGCCGATCTGGTTGTTGAAACTCTTGGGAGACTGCCGGCATCGAAACTGCCGGCTTAGAACATGATGCAGGATTTGGCGGGTGCCGGTTTTGCCGGCCGAGCCGGTGATGCCGATTACCGTGGCGGAAAGCTGCCTGCGATACCAGGCCGCAAACTGTCCGAGGGCCTGCACCGTGTCGTCAACCTGAATAACAGGGATATCCGGATTAAACGGGGGTTTTCTGGAAACCACGAGACAGGCGGCCTGCTTCTTTTGGGCGTCCGATAAAAAGTTGTGCCCATCAAAGTTCTCTCCCTGAATAGCAAAGAAGCAATCGCCCGCCCGGATCGTGCGCGAATCAATGCTAACCCCGCCAATCTCCCCTGTTGCGCCGGCCGGGCAGGCCGCGCCCAGCACCTCACATAAATTGGCTATTGAAATCGTATTCACAGATTTTCTTTCCGGTCATCGTAAGCGGTGGTTTTCTATTGCATAAATTCCCCGGATTCCCACAGCGATATTTCTTCCATGTCCCGCTCGAGAGACGTTGGGAAGGCCTCGGCGGATACCGGAAGAAGGATTCCTTCGGGACGCCGGGCAACCATCTTATCCACGATCTCCTGAATCGACAGGGGCTCTTCAATATACCAGATTATTTTGTTGTCCGGCTTGCCTTTATGGGGATTTTTGGCGGTGGAGTACCGCACGGATCGGCCGTCCTCGTAAAAACTGTAAAAATCCAATAAGGCCGGTGTATGATATTTGTCATAGATCATTGCATAGATATTATGGTCCTGGTGCATAAAGGCCCTGATTTTTACGCGGGAGGACTGGTTGATGGTAAAGTCGCCGATCGGCTCAAAACCGCATTCGATCAGTTCGGCCGAGAAGACTTCGACCGCGTCCGGCCGGGCCCACTCCTCGATTGTCGTTGGGCTGATCCGGATATCGGCCTGCATGGATTTATAGACAAGATTCAGCAGCCCTTTTTTGATGGCCGGGCCGAACAGGAACAGGGCGGCGACAATCCCGATAATGAGCAGGATTTTAACGACTTTACCCAGGTGTTCTGTGACCTCTTCTTTTTGCATAGGTCCTCTCCGTTTTGGGCAGTTTACCATATCTGTTTCGGCAGTTCTATGGGATTTCCCTGATCCGGGCGTCCTGAATTGAGGGGTGGGGGGCGGCGGGTATCGGCCGCAACTATTGGCATAGGTAAATATACCTATGTCAAAAATGACAAAACAGGTATGTTTGCGGGAAATTTGGCTTTAAAAGAAAGAAAAGCAGCGGCAAGGAGGCAACCGCTGCTTTTTTCCCAGGTTGAAGAACCTGGCATTAGGAGGAGGAGGGTAATCTTCTTACTTTATTATACGGAATAATACCCATTGAGTTCAAGCATGTTTTTATGATTTTTTCATTTTTTTAAAAATTTTTATAAAAAAGGGGTTTTGTTCCATCGAATATTTCATAAGTTATTTATTTACAATAAGATATAATTATCCTGAGAAGCTCTGGATTGCGATAAAATGAGAAAAACACACGAAAATTACACCGATTTGTGGGTAGGACATATTAAAAAATCCAACAAAAAATTGATTTTTCAAAATTCGGTGGTGGCCGCGTGAAATCAGTTTCTCAGTCCCTGGAGCGGGGCGGGCATTCGGCCTTTTCTGAGGACGAAGGCCCTGGCTGCTTTTTTGGGGGCCGGCATAATAGGTGCTGATCCGAGCAGTCCGCCGAATTGGACGATTTGTCCGGCGCGCCGGTTGGGGACGGGGATTACGCGGACGCTGGTGGTTTTGTTGTTGAC
Source organism: Phycisphaerae bacterium (assembly GCA_018433925.1). Classification (GTDB taxonomy): domain Bacteria; phylum Planctomycetota; class Phycisphaerae; order Sedimentisphaerales; family Anaerohalosphaeraceae; genus JAHDQI01. Next base: position 9,404 of record JAHDQI010000327.1, read on the forward strand.
GATTCCGATGGCCAGTTCGTCGGCGATGATGGCGCTGAGGACATCGGGCGGGGTGGAACCGGGGACGGCGAACATATCCATGCCGACCGAGCAGACGCTGGTGAGGGCTTCGAGTTTTCCGAGGGACAGGGCGCCTTCCTGGACGGCGCGGATCATGCCGGCATCCTCGCTGACGGGGATGAAGGTTCCGGACAGTCCGCCGACGCGGCCGGAGGCCATGGAGCCGCCTTTTTTGACCGCATCGATCAGGAGGGCCAGTGCGGCGGTGCTGCCGGGCAGGCCCATGCGTGCGATGCCCATGGCCTCGATGATCTCGGCGACGGAATCGCCGGCGCGGGGCGTGGCGGCCAGGGAGATGTCCACGATGCCGAATTCGACGCCGAGGATCTGTGCTACCTCACGGCCGATGAGTTCGCCGGCCCGCGTAATTTTGAAGACGGTTCGCTTGATGACCTCGGACAGTTCGGTCAGGTCGCAGTCGGGGTTTTGAGCGACGACGGCCTTGACTACGCCGGGGCCGCTGATGCCGACGTTGAGGGCGAAGTCCGGTTCGCCTGCGCCGTGGTGTGCCCCGGCCATGAAGGGGTTGTCTTCGGGGACGTTGGCAAAGACGGCGACCTTGGCGCAGCCGATGCCGGTTTTGCTGCGGACGGCCAAATCCTTGAGGACGTGTCCGAATCGCTCGACGGCGGTCATGTTCAGGCCGGCGCGGGTGGAGCCCATATTGAAGTAGGAGCAGACCCGTTTGGTTCGGGACAGGGCGGCGGGCAGGGCGTTCATCAGATTCTCTTCCGAGGCGGTCAGGCCCTTTTGGACGTGTGCTCCGAAGCCGCCGATGAAGTCGATGTCGGCGGCGGCCGCGGCGCGGTCCAGTGTGCGGGCCAGCGTTACGGCCGCGGTCTGCGTTTTGGGCAGGGGTTCGAGCAGGATGGCGGCGGGCGTGACGGCGATGCGCCGGTTGATGATGGGGATGCCGTATTTGGATTCCATGATGTCGGCGGCGGTATTGAGCTGTTTGCCCATGGTCTCGATGCGTTGTCCGACGCGGCCGCAGAAGTGGTCGAGGTTGCGGTCCATGCAGTCCTTGAGGTTGATGCCCAGTGTGACCGTGCGGATGTCGAAATTCTGCCGCAGGGTCATGTTGACGGTCTCAAAAATTTCTTCCACAGTAATCGACATATCTGTTCCTTATTGATTTGAGGGCCTCGCAGGCGGCCGTGTTGCGGAGACCCGCTGTTTTGTTACAAACCCGCCGACAGTACTGTACCAAGTTGTGAGCCGATCTGCGAAAAAAAAGTAAGACCGGTTGTTTTCCGCGATTATGAGCTAAAAACGCGGATTTTTTTGGATTTTTAGGTATTATTCCTGACGCCAAGTTTGTCCATTCCTTTTCCTTTTTTGTCCGCTCTTTGTTCTGTTTTGTCCGTTTTTTGTCCGAAAATTGCCGCTTTTTCTCCGGTTTTTTCCGAGTTTTGCCACCGTTTTAATGCTGCCGAGAGAAAAGAAATAAGGAAACCGCCTTCGGCGGTGGCCGTTTTTAAACCC
>JAHDQI010000365.1 GCA_018433925.1 Phycisphaerae bacterium
GCGTCCCCATACTGCATCAGGCCCGAGAAACGAATCGAACTGCCCAAATCGACTACGGAAAGCAATTGAGAGGTGGTTTGATCGGCATCAAATGTTTTCGTCATGTCGTAAATCGTTGCCAAATCGGGGGTAAAATAAGCCGCTTCAACAGACATAGACCCGGTGGTCATGAGAAGAACTGATAATAACAAAATTCCCTTGCTCATCTTTCCTCGCCCCTTTCCCGGAATATACTTTCCGAGTCTGAAGTTAAATCTCATGAGATGGCTCGCAAAAGGGCTCTTTCCTCACCCGCTCCATCTCCTTATCTCCACATTCTCAATATACCCGGTCGGGTCCTGTAAAAAAATCGTGGTAAATACGGGATTATTAAAAATGGCTGTTTATGGCCCAAAAACCGGGTTCAAAGATAAACTTTTTTTTATTTTTCCGGTTTTTTTTGTTTGCCGTCTTCCCGGTCCAGAAGCGATTGAGCAAGAAGTGTCAACTCCACCACATTGCCGGCCCCCAGCTTATGCATGATATGTGCCCGGTGGTCCTCAATCGTCCGGACGGATCGACTCAGGCGTTTGGCAATTTCTTTGTTGCTTTCCCCGTTCAGCACATGAGCCAGAATCTCTTTCTCGCTTTCGGTCAGGATTTTGGAAATCGTGATATCACGGATCGCCCCCTCAATGGTTCCTTCGTCCGGGTATAGATCGGCTGTGGTTTCAACCCATACCGTTCTCCCGTCCGTTCGTTTGATCCGGACTTCAAACCCGTGAACCCTGTTTTCCTGTCGCAGCTTCTCCATGAATTCGTTTCGCTGATCCGGATCCGCATAATGATCGGTTGAACGGCAGCGAGCTTTACACTCCTCCACGCTGCTGTAACCAAGCAGATCCGCCATCGCCTTGCTGCATTCAAGCATCTGCCCGTCCCGAATCCGTGTCCGATACAGGCAAACCGGCGATTGATTATAAAGCCGCCTGTATTTCTCCTCGCTTTCGGCCAGTTCACGCTCCAGCGTTTTCCGCTCCGTCACATCCCGGCAGACAAGACTGACGGCAGCCGTGCTCCCTTCCGAATCCGCAAGGGGGGTAAAAACCGTCTCCAAAAAAATCCCCTGCCCGTTCCGCGTGATGGCCACCTCCGAACGAACAACCTGCCTGTCTCTAAAAACCGACTCGATCTGCTGACTCCATCCATCCACCAGCGGGGAAATCGCAGAAAATCCCTTGCGGAGAACCACCCCCGGCTGACATCCTTCTATGACCCCGATCAATTCAACCGCCGCCCGATTGGCATAAAGACATTCCCCGTCCCTGCCCCAAATGAAAACACTATTCGCGGTGGCCTCAACCACGGCCTCAAGCAGTCCCGAATCAGCGGACTCTGCCCCCCCGGACCTGCCGGTACGGGACCTGCTTTCCGAATCTTTCAAGACAATCGAAAGATTCCCCTGCTGCTTCAGATACAAATTGCGCTTCTTCAGCAGCCGGCAATGAAGGCACGGATCATTCATACGTTCTCTCAGCGCAATGTCATTGATTCATGCTGAAGAAAATCCGGATGCGAAATGACCGTTGATTTATAAACTTTTCCCTTGCTTGCCGTATAAAGTATACCCCGATTACCGGCCAAAGTCAATCGGTAATAATATCCATTTGCAGTTCCCCTGATCCCGCGGAATTAAAACTGCTTGTATTGGAACCCTAAAAAGGGTAAAATAGGAAAAATCGGGTTCTGATGAAAAAGAATAAATTTGCGGGGGACAGAAGATTTTTCTTTTTGCATATCCCTGAAATCCCCTCAATTTGCGTTATTTTTGATAGGGAGAATGTCAATGAAAAAGATACACAAAGTAGATATAGTGGCCCTCATATTCCTGGTTTTCTGGATGGGACCAAATCCGACAACCCTGGCCGATCAAATCGAAACAAAAAAAGTGGATTGGCGGGCCCCGTCGGGAGGTCGAATTCAGGAGATCCGCTATCGAATCAGGGAACAATCCGATCCGTCCTCCGAACTCCTGAAGACCAGGATCCTGTCACAGCCGATCACCGCCAATATAATCGACTCACCTCCGGTGGACGGCTTTGTACCCTGGGTCGCCATCACAACCACTGACCTGCTCCTCGTCTACATGGAAACCGACGCAGTACCCGAATCCTCGGTCACCGGACAGTTTACCGCCGCCGATCCCCAATGGGATTACACCATCGGCATCTTTGATACCGGCGCCAGCGCCCATGTAATTAATTACGCTGCCTCAGTTGAATTACGGCTGAATAACGATACCTACCTGACGGATAACGAAATTACCATCGCCGGCGTCACCGGCCAGGTCGATGCCTGGGTCAGTTTCCCGCTGGGGGTCTTCATCGGCGGGCTCAACGAGCTCGATCCAAACGAAACCCCTGACGGGGAAGCCCGACTGCCCAGTCCCTCCTCATTGATGGGCCAAAGCAATGTCTCGGTGCTTGTCGGACAGAATCCCGGATCCAACCCGGATCTGGTCACCGCCATCGGATCCCCGATGAGCGTTTTTTATACCACTGGCATTCGAAACGACAGCCTGGTGACCGCCGTCCATCACGGGCAGGAATATACCGGCCCGGCGATTACCCTGTATGAGGCGGACGACGAAACCGCTCCCCATTATCCCAACCGGGTTCCGCTTGAACTGCGGCCCCTCGGCGCCGTGGCGGTCCAGTATATCCCCTACAGCATCGATGACATTTTTAATATGGATTTTACGCCCTCCAGCCCGTCGGTCATCATCGGAACCGGATCCCAGTCCCTGTTCTTCGTTCACAGCGTGGACCTGGCCCAGGGGGGCTACTCCGCCCTCGATAAAAGCCGCTTCATGCTCGATACCGGCGCCCAGATTTCCGTCATCGGAGACCGCGTTGCCGCGCGGCTCGCCCTGGATCCGGAAGACTGGGATTTTCAGGTCCCGATCGTCGGCGTCACCGGCGAGGCCATCGACGCACCCGGCTACTATATCGATTCGCTGACCATCCCGGCAATCGGCCAATGGCTCGAATTTACCAACGTCCCGGTAGTCTGGCTGGAGATTTCTTCGCCGGAAGGCGGCAAACTCGACGGGATCATCGGCATGAATCTGTTTACCGAGTACAACCTGATACTCCGGGGCGGCGGGCTGTTCCTCGGAGAGGACCCCTCGCTGGAATTTCAGCGAATTGCCGGCCCGCTGGTCGGCGACCTGGCTCCCGATCCCCGTGACGGCCGGGTAGATCTGCTTGATTTTGACGTTTTCAGTGCCGCCTGGCTGAGCACAACCGGCCAGCCGAACTGGAATCCCGATACCGACCTGGCCGTCAGCGGCCGAATCGATTTAGCGGATCTGGCCGTACTGGCCGAACACTGGCTGACAACCAGTCTGCCGTAGCCCGCGGCCGCCGGTCAGTCCCCCCGCGACAGGGTATGCAGAACGATGGCGTGACTGTTCCCCCTCGCAAGCAGATCCCGACCGGGCATTATCAGGATCTGCTGGCCTGCTTCGGCCCAGCCGTGCTGCAAAATCTTGGCCTCCGCAAAAGACGCCAGCTCACGAAGATCCTTCATCAGCGGACAAAGCACGCTCAGCACACCGTAGTGCATGCTGATTTGCCGGCTCATGCGCGGATCAGGGCAAAACGAAAGAATCGGCACATCGATGCGCGACTTGCTCAAAAGCCGGGCCGTGGTGCCGGTCCGAGTTCCCACCACCACCAGCGCACAATCAATCTCATCGACCATGTGTGCCACACTCCGCGCCAGGACCGACAGATCATGCAAAGACGGGTCGGTTTCGATCGGCGGACGCGGAAGATTGGCCGCGTCCAGGTAGGCCTCCGCCTTCCCGCAGACCGTGTGCATCATCCGCACCGCCTGAAGCGGATATTTGCCCACGGCCGTTTCCCCCGAAAGCATCACCGCGTCTGCATAATCCATCACCGCGTTGGCAATATCCGAGACCTCCGCCCGGGTCGGGGTCGGGTTCTCAATCATCGACTGAAGCACCTGCGTGGCGACAATCACCGGCTTGCCGAAACGGCGGCACAGATTCGTAATCTTCTTCTGAATCAGCGGCACCTCCGCGGCCGGCATCTCCACCCCCAGGTCGCCCCGGGCCACCAAAACCGCGTCAGAGGCCCGAATAATCGATTCCAGATTTTCCACCGCACGCGGCTTCTCAATCTTGGAGACAACCTGGATCGGCGCCCCTTTCTCCCGCAGCATTCGCTTGAGTTCCTCCACCTCCTCGGCCTGCTGCACGAAACTCAGCGCCAGGTAATCCAGTTCGTGCGCAACAGCCCAGTCCACCCATTGCCGGTCCCGTCGGGTAATCGCCGGAATACTCAGCTCCGTCTCCGGCAGGTTCACTCCCTTGCGGCTGTGCAGCGGTCCGCCCGTAAGAACGGTGCAGACCAGGAAGTCGTCTTCTTTGGCTTCCGCCCGCAGTACCAGAGCGCCGTCATCCAGCAAAATCCGCTGGCCGATCCACACATCCTCAACCAGTTTGGAATACGTCGTGGAAAACCGATGCGGACTCCCGACCGCCTCCTGACCGCCAATGACAACCCAATCCCCTTCTTCGAGCATCCCCCCATCCGGCTCAATCAGTCCCACCCGGATTTTCGGCCCGCACAAGTCCCCCATGACCGCCACGGCATGAGGCAAGCCCTCCGCGGCCGACCGGATGTTCTCAAGCATGGCCCCATGAGCCGCCTCGTCTCCGTGCGAAAAATTCAGGCGAAAGGTCGCCACCCCCGCCTCGATAAACTGCCGGATCCGGTCCCGGCCGGATGAGGCCGGCCCCAGCGTGGCAACAATTCCCGTTTTCGTAATCATGAGACAATCTCCTCTAAGCCGCCGGTTCAAAAAAAGTACTTGCCAACCCGTGCCAAACAGAGATACTATTCCTTTTTCCTTGAAAGTCAACA
>JAHDQI010000039.1 GCA_018433925.1 Phycisphaerae bacterium
CCGATACCCTTCCGATAGATGCCTGGTTCCCGCCGATAGAGTATCAGTTCAACGCAGTTGCAGAACCTCCTGAAGGCGGAACGGCTAGCGGCGGAGGAACTGCCAAATACGGTGATAGTGTTTCATTCATGGCCTCACCGAATGATTCCTACACCTTTGAGGGCTGGTACTATGGTGAAGAGAACATGAGCGGATCGCCAAGCTTCACCCTTGACACCGCCAGCTTCCTGGATACCCATACGCTTCCCGTAACAAGCACAGAATCCAGCTTCATTTTTACGGCGAAGTTCCAACCCCAGACGCCGCCTCCTGGATGGCTTATGATTACGATCGATGCTTCACCGACTGACAAAGGTGAGGTGAGCGGCGCCGGAAAGTATTCGTATGGAGAAGAAGTCACACTCGGAGCGACACCGATTGATCATTTTGATTTTGGAGGTTGGTACACTGATGGGGAAATGTTGAGTGAGGATCTTCCATACACATTCAACACCTCCAACTGGCTAATAACAGAAGATGTGACCAAAACTCTCCCGGTAGAGGCCTGGTTCCCGCCGGTCTTCTATCATTTCAACGTAGTTGCAAATCCTCCCGAAGGCGGGGAAGTCATGGAAAGTGGTGTATTCATTTACGGCGATCCTATGACGCTAGGTGCAATTCCTAATGACAATTACGTATTCAGGAACTGGACTTTCGAGGGAGCTGAGTTCAGCGATAATCCATTGTGGGAAGGGAATTCCACCTTCTTCCTTGCTAGATCGACTTGTATCGGCTGCACTGAATTCACCATAGTCGGCAATTTCGACCTGGATGTGCCCGACACAATTACTGTGAACTTGAGATCTGAACCACCGGAAGGCGGTCAAGTTAGCGGAGGAGGTCAATTCCCAAAGGGGTCGAGCACGGTTATAAGTGCGATGCCGAATCCCGGATATGGATTTAGTGTCTGGTGCTACGATCCGTGCGGGAGCGTCTTTAGTGAGAGTCAGACTCTGACTATAAGCAATCTGCAG
>JAHDQI010000012.1 GCA_018433925.1 Phycisphaerae bacterium
ACCGGCGGAACGGATATTCCACAGATGAAGCTTAATGCCGGCTACAAAGACTGTCATGTGGAGACAATCCCCATGGAGGATTTCGAAAAAATGGGCGGTGTTTACTGGCTCCCGAGAAAACGAAGATAAGATGTATTGACACAACAAAAAGATAATGGACGAGGCATTGATGATATTTACTTTTTTTTGAAAGGGGATGTTATGATGAAGAAACGTAGTGTTTGGCTGCTGTGTTTTATTTGCCTGCATGTTGGTTCGGCCTCTTTGTCGGCCGGGACGCTTGCCTACTGGCAATTCAATGATGCCGCGCCGCAGGAACAACTGGGCCCGGCAGATCGGATTACTGATTCGAGCGGCAACGGCAGGGATCTTCGCCAGAACGGCGATCCCTTCTTTTTTGCAGAGTGCAATCGGAAGTATGGCGATGGGTCGGCAATTGGTATGAAGGTCGCCGCCGGCAGTTTTATCGTGCATGAACCCGGTTATGATTTTGGAGACGGCGGGCCGGTTGCCGGTCCGGCCATCCAGGTGGCTTATGACGAGGGGATTACATTCGAAGCCCTGATCCGAATTCCCAAGAATACCGATACGGTTTCAGGAATATTGCAGCGAGTCCGAAACAATGATCGTGAAATCTGGTGGCGAATTGAGGCAAGCGGGGTACAGGTATTCTACTGGCGTGTGAGGAAATTGAATCCGGGAGAGACCGGCGGCATGGGTTTTACCGTTACCGGAACAATCCCGGGCAATGACGGCCAGTGGCATCATGTAGCGGCGGTGAAGGAATGGACCGGAATGGAAACAAAACTGAGAGTCTATGTGGATGGGGTGCTTGACAAGGAATTGACAACGCTGCGTTATGATGACTATGACAACAGTGAAAGTATGTATATCGGCTCCTTTGCCGGTGTAACCAACCGGGATTTTATGGGCAGCATCGATTTTGTCAGAATCAGTGAAGGGGCATTGGCCCCGGAGCAGTTCGTTCAGCCGCTGCAGCAGGCGACGAATCCAAGGCCGGCGGACGAGGCAAGAAATGTTTCCCCTTTAACGAGTGTTTTAAATTGGGATGTTATATCCAAACCCGGCATTACTAATTTAACGCAGACCGTGACATTGGCTTCCGATAAGAATTTTACCCATGTTTTGGAGCAGTTCAGCGGCATCATCGGCGATACGGTCACTCTCAGCAGCGCTCTTGAGGGAGCGAGGACGTATTACTGGCAGGTGAATTCTGCTTACACCGATCCGAATGACGGGCCGGTTGCCTACCCCGGCGACATTTGGGCGTTTAACACGGCGGATAATTCGGCTGTGATTGCGGATTGGGTATTGGATGACGGGATTCCGGGCACTTTGCTGGCGGATGGCGACCGGATCGTGGATGTCAGTGGAAACAAACGTGACCTGACGGTTACAGGTCCGCGCCCCGTTTTTCTTGACCCCAATGATCTAAGCGTTCCTCAGTATGAAAATCCCGGCGCTATGTACGGGGGCACATCCAGCGTTACATTTGATCCGGGCTCAGACGGACTGGTTTTTTATGACGGCCGGGATTTCGGGGATGGGGGTTATGTGAGCGGATCCCAGTTTCATTTTGATCCCAATGACAGCTATACCTTCGAGACGGTTGTCCGATTTGAACCCGATGTCAGTACGGTTTGCGGGTTATTTGCGCAGGGCTATGTCTGGAACTTTTCCAGTCTGTGGTGGCGCATTGAGGCAGACGGCCTGCAGCGCTTTTATGTCAGGGCCGAGGACGAGATCACTCATCAGTTGTATGGTACTGCGAATTTGTATGACGGTCAATGGCATCATCTGGCGGTCGTTAAAGATGCCTTTTCCGGCACCCTTACCCTGTATGTAGATGGTGCCGTTGACGGAACTGCCCTGACGGAAGTTACCAATTCGAGCATGGCCAATGATGATATCGCATCGGTGGCCTGCACGTACAATTTGACCACGCGTGAACTGGATGGTCAGATGCAGCGTATGAAAATCACACGGTCAGCGCTGAATCCGGTTGACTTTATTCAGTCGATGGATCTGCCGGAAAATCCGGATCCTTTTGACGGCCAGACGGCTGTGGAGATTACCAAAACTCTTTCATGGGAACCAATTGACGACGGTTCAACCATTGTATCTCAAAGTGTTCTTCTGTCCAAAGATCCGTATATGGCTCTCATTGACCAGGTGCTTGACGCCAGCGGCAATACGGCCTCTCCGACGCTGGAGGTGGAGACGGATTATTACTGTCGCGTAGATACCGAGTTGTCCGGAGGGATTACAAGAGCCGGCCAGATATGGCACTTCCGGACTCCGTTTTGCATGTTAACGGCTGAAGACGGCGATCTGGACGGGAACTGTATTATCGACCTTGCTGA
>JAHDQI010000055.1 GCA_018433925.1 Phycisphaerae bacterium
CAAACAGGGCCTGTAGCTCAGCGGTAGAGCAGGGGACTCATAATCCCTTGGTCGCAGGTTCGAATCCTGCCGGGCCCAGTTTTTTCAAGTCTTTACAGGGCAAGGAGTTAGGTCTATTTTCATCGGTTCGGTTTTACAGGACAAAAGGGCGCGTATAACTTTTCGTATAACTTTTGCGAGTCAAAATGGGAATTTTTGACCTGCTATTTACGAAAGGAATACGCTATGAGACGAAAAACAAGACAAGCCATCGGACAAACATCGCCCAAACAAAACAGATCACGCAGCCACGGCCTTCCTGGGAGCATCTACCTGAACAAAAACAGGTACTGGTGGAAGGTACAGCTTCCCGGCGATGATGCTGTAAAGGCCAGACCCCTGAAACCGGTCGGCTCCAAGTACGCAACGACTGACTACAGCGTAGCCGTAGAAACGGCGCAGAATCTGCTGCAGGAGGCGATCTATAAGAAGACCCTCCTGCCGCCGGGTTCGCAAAAAGCGGACACCATCGCCGCCCTCGCGTCCGCCTATCTGAGCCATGTGGATCAGTACTACAGGAATCAGGATGGCCAGAACACCAAAGAAGCATACGACATTCGGCGGTCCCTGACACCCCTGACCACCCTGTTTGCCGCCCTGCATATTGAGGAATTCGGACCGCTGCGGCTGATGGAGGTACGGGACTATATGATAAAACCCATGAACTGGTCCAGGGGGCTTATCAATCAGCGGATCGGGCGGATCAAACGGATGTTCAAGTGGGCAACCGCTCACCAGATGGCCCCCGCCATGACTTATCACGGCCTGATGGCTGTGGAGGGGCTTAAACGGGGCCGCTGTACCGCTCGTGAGACGCCGAAGCGGCGGCCTGTGGCTGAGGAGCATGTGTATGCGGTCCTGCCGTATATGACGCCGGTGGTGGCGGCTATGGTCGAACTCCAGCTTCTGACCGGGATGCGGCCGGGGGAGGTCTGCCAAGTAAAGCCGTGCGATATTGACCGGGCCGGGAAGGTCTGGCACTACTACCCGGAAAAGCACAAAAACGCATACCGGAACATGGAGCGAATCGTATCCATCGGGCCGCGGGGGCAG
>JAHDQI010000022.1 GCA_018433925.1 Phycisphaerae bacterium
CTCGCAGGAAAATAAACGGGCGCATACATGAATCTCTCTCGTACAGATAGGTTTTTCCGGAAGCAGGGCGCGCTGAATCTCGGCCGCAGAACGAAGCGCCTGCTTCATCCCCTCATTGGCCCGTTCAACCTCTTCCTTGGCCAGCAGAAGGGCCTCTTCTGCCTTCTTTCGCCGGGTAATATCCGACTGCACGCCGATGTAATGAGTGGTTATGCTCTTTTCATTCTTGACCGGGGTAATGGAAAGACGATTCCAGAAAGTCGAGCCGTCTTTTCGATAATTCAGGATTTCCACAACACAGGGACGATCTTCATGAATGGCCTGCCGAATCGTTTCGGCGGCGGTTTTGCCGGTTTCAGGCCCCTGAAGAAAGCGACAGTTTTTGCCCAGAACCTCGGCGGCACGGTAGCCGGTCATCTGCTCAAATCCCGAATTGACATAAATCAACGGATTATCCGGCAGGGACGGATCAGATATCGTAATCCCTTCGGCCGCGGAGGCCAGCGCCCGATACTTCAGATCTGAAGAAACGGGCATTTCGTTCTTTGAAAAATCCTTTTCCATGGCTCTCTCGATACTCGAAAAACCCGCTCCGGAACTACCCTGTAGTGTACTCCTGAACAACCGTATTTAAAAGGAAAAAAAGTTTCGGTATGAATCAGAATACAAACCTTTCATCACGCCCAGAAGACACTTCTTCGGCTCGTTTCTACGTCAAAAAAAGGGATGCTGAGTGGGCTGACCGGTATGCCGGAGACTGTGTTCATTATCTAAGCCCGCTGCTTACGAGGCCTCCTGCTCCGGCATTAAAAGTGCATCTGAAGCCGGGCAAAGTACATCCGCCCCGGCGTTTCATGGCCGGTCATCGTAATGGTTTCGCCCGCCGCCTCACGCGTCTTGTTCAGCAGATCGCTGACGCCGAACATCAGTTCGCCGCGGCCGTCGGCAAGGGATTTGGCCAGTGTCAAATCCAGGCGATGATATGATTTCAGACTGGCCTGTCTGGACTCAAAAAAAGGATTTTTCGGCGTCATCCCGTTGATTTTTAGATTGGCATTCAGCGCCCAGCCGCCGTCGAGAAACAGCCGCCCGGTCAAACCGCATTTGTGTTCCACCGGCCGATAGGCGCGAATCGGCTGATCGCTCTGGTCCAGGTGAAAATCATTATAGGCATACCAGGCAGACAGCTTTTTGCCGCTGTCTTCATACGCCAGTTCCACTTCGCCGCCGTACATGTGCGCGCCGTCAATATTCTGCGGCGTAAAGGTCGTGGAAAGGGGCTCGGGAGCAATCGGACCATCGCTCCGAATGTACCCGATCAGATTGCTGAGCCGCTGATGAAACGCGTTCAGCGTCAGCGTCATCTTATCCGTCAGACGCCCGGTGTACCCCGCTTCAACAGCCCAGGTTTCTTCATTCTTGAGGTCATCATTGGCGGCCAGGTTGATTGCGTAATATCCGCCAAACCAGGGAAAATAAAGGGTCTGGGCGGTTGCCTTCCGCAGCGACACCAGCGGCGCCCGGAAAGCCCTGGCCGCGCTCAGGCGAACGATGTGTTTTTTGTCGCCGAAGACATCATACAAGGCGGAAAAACGGTTCGACCAGTCCGTCCGGGTCTCGGAATACCAGTCGCCGCGGATCTGGGCCTCGAGGGTAAAGCGATCGGTCACGGTCCATCGATCCATGGCAAACAGGCCGCCCCAGTGTTCATCGTAGGGCTGCCCGGGCCAGTCATAGTGATTCAGCCCGTCCCTTCGCCCCCGCATATCGATCTTGTCCCAGCGAAAATTTCCTCCGACCGTAATCACATGATCGCCGAGCGGCGCCAAATTATACTGGACTTCCAGATCGTATTCCTTGACATCGTAAAAAGCGCTGTTGACCCAATTCATGTTCGACAGGTTGCCGAACCACTGAATATAGCCGCTGGCGCCGTCATCAAACTCATGTTCAATCTTCGTAAACATCCGAAGCAGCTCAGCCCGGTTGTTCTCCTTCGGAAAAGAACCGGTCATCTCAAAATCGCCGGAGAGGAGATGCGTATAGCCGGCCCCCAGCGTAAGCTTTGTATCGTCTGAAATCCGGTATTCCGCACGGCCGTCAAACCGCCAGTTTCGTGAAAAATCGCGGGCCTTATAGGTGCTGTAGCCGATCGGATCAGAGGGATCGAGAATCCACGGCGAAGTGGTCATAAAATCGCCGGCTCCAGTTTCATCAGAATCCCGGATATCTTCATACCCGACCGAAAACCGCCAGGCCCAGTCGCCCTGTTTATCGCCCCATCGCACATGGCTGAACGTATCTCCGAATTCCGTCACGGTTGTCGAACCGAAGAATCCGAGGGTCTGTTCGAGGTCCTTGGTAATGATATTCACCGCCCCGGTAAATGCATTGGCCCCCCAGGCGGCCCCGCCGGGACCGCGGACGACTTCAACATGGTCAATATCCTCCAAAAAAATCGGAAGCCGATGAAACTCCGGTCCGCCAAAGACGGGGTTATTGGCAAAACGCCCGTCCACCAGCGACAGCAGGTGGTTTGAGATGGTTTCATGCATCCCGTGAACCCCAACGCCGTACAGATTGCGGTTGAACTTAACAATATCCACCCCGGGTACAAACTGGAGGATTTCCGAAAGATTCGTCAGGCCGCTGTAATGAATATCATCCGAAGAGACAACGCTGATCGGAGCGGAAGACTTGGTCAGTTGCTGCGCCTGCCGAGATGCAGAGACCACAATCGGCACCTCCAGCAATTCCTCAATCGACATCTCCGAAATGTCTTTGGACGGGCTTATTTCTTCCAGCCCGGCATACAATGAGACGCTTGGACCGATCCTCATCACCAGCAAAAGCAAACTGATAAGATACCCGCACGGGATTTTGTTCTTGGATCCCATAAATGACCTTTCGTCTCAATTTCTGTCGCCACTTTTCCGCCGCTGATGCATTGCATCAACAATTTGTCGATTTTTGGGCACCCCTGTCGGAGCATTTTTGTCTTTTGGTCACGCCTCTCTCCCCTCGGCAGGATGCACCTTCTCCCGGATACCTCCCGGAAATCGGCTCTTTATCCATGAAAAATAACAGCCCTATACGGCCTTGTTTGGCGGGATTCTTGCAAAAGAGGCAACCTCTTAATAAAAAAAGAGTTATGAAAAAAATACGAAATCAGCCGCCGATTATTATTTTAGAAATACGATTCGGCCGTCTCAAATGAGTCCGATAAAACAAAAAGATACAACTATTATCGTTAGGATTACTTCAGGCGGTAAATAGGTGGACATTCAGGGTATGACTCAGCAATTGATACTGACGACATAAAAAACCCCCGCCTCCGGGTAATCCCGGAAGCGAGGGATATCATCCAAAAACCACCTTACAGCGCCAGCAGCGCGTTTAAAACCTCTTCCGTCACTCGGAATACCGTGCCGTGCCGGGTTCCGCTCGGAAACGACAACTGGGAAGTAATATCCGTCCAGCCGTTTAAATCGGACGAGGTCTGACCCTCCATCCGGCCTCTTGTATAGCCGTCAAAATACAAGTGCCACTGGGCGCCGATCCTGACGGACGAAGGCCCTTCCACCCAGGCCGGAGAAATCGAAGCCGAAGCAGGCCCATAAGGACCGGCCGCCGCATCCGCATAGGCCACACGGATATTCTTCTCGACCACCGGGTCTTTCGACTCATGCTTGATAAACAGCACATACCGGCCGTTGTCTTTTGCGACAAATCCGTCAATCACGTTAAACCCCGGATCATAAAACAACTGGGTAGGGGTATAGGTTACAAAATCCGACGTCGCCACGTAGTACAGCCGGTGGTTGTTGTCATCATTCGGATTGTAAGTTTCCGGAAATGCCCCGTCGATGGTCGTAGACCAGACAATAAGGAACTGATCCGTCGCATCATCATAAAAAATCTCCGGTGCCCAGCAGTTCCTGGCATCGGGTTCATGGGCCATCACCGGCAGAAAGGTCTGGGACGACCAGTTGATCAAATCCGGCGAATGGGCAAGGCCGATGCCCTTGTCCCACCAGCCCGTTGTCCAGACCATGTGAAAAACCCCGTCCGGACCCTGCACAATGCTCGGATCCCGCATCAGGTTGCCGCCGATCTGGGGCGTCAGAAAGGAAGCGTCTCCCTTCAGGGCCGTCCAGGTCAGCCCGTCTTCGCTGTAGGCCAGATGCAGACCGTCCTGGCCGTTATCGCGAAACGAGCTGTACAGCAGCTTCGTGGCGTGCGGCCGGGAGGTTTGTACCGTAATGACTCCCGCCGAATATCCCGGCATCCGCAGCCGCAGCACCTGTCCGCTGAGGCCGACGACCTTCGCCTCCACATGCACCGTGTTCGGATTGGCCAGCGTATTGCGGGCATACAAACTTCCCGGCGCTACATAATGCAGAACCGCCGTCTCCGGAACGAACGACGCATCGATTTCAAAGGCCAGCGACTTGTCGCCTGCGTCCGGGTTGACCACGCGAATATGCAGCGTTTTCTCATCCTCGGACATCACGGTCGTCACATTCAGATTCGTATCGGCCCCGGTTGTCTCCACCCGATAGGGGGCGTAATGATCCCGCCACAGCTTCATCACCACATAATTGGGCGCCGGGAACCAGCCGGTATGGTCAAAATTAATGAACGCGTTGTCCCAGTCGCCGGCGGAGGTATGCCGCAGGAACAGGGCCGGCCCGCCGATTTCAAAGACATCGCCGGTCCGCTCATACACATTCAAAATCCCGCCCGCGTAAAGCCCCGTACGCCAATCCGTACTTTGCGCGTTCCACTCCGAATTGTAAATCTTCATATCCGGGTTGTCCGAGGCGGCAATCGCGTTGCCCAGCGTAATCAGAAAGGCCTCATAGTCGGCCGGTCCGGATTTATACTCCGATGGATCATCGTAGTTGTGAACGCTGATGTAATCGATCAGCGTCGCGCAGCTATTGATCACGGACTGGTTCCAGTTCATATCCAGCCCGCTGCCGCCGCAGGCAATCAGTTTGATCGGCACGCCCAGCGCATCGGCCTTCGCCCGCATGGCGGGAGCGAATTCCTGGATCACATCAATATATGCCGACACACCCGCCGCCCACGTCTCGTTATCAATTTCCCAGTACACGACGTGATACGGTTCCGGATGGCCGTTGGCCGCACGCACCGAGCCCCAGTAGGTCGTGGCGGCATCGCCGTTGCAGTACTCCATCCAGTCCAGCGCATAATCCACATACGATTCCTCCGCCGGCAGCTTAAACTGCGCCGGGGCGCCGCAGGCGCTGTCCAGAATCCCCGTATTGATCACCAGCAGCGGTTCGGAATCAATCACTTCACACATACGCAAAAATTCGTCGGTCCCGTAGGAGTTGGTATCCTGGTCGTCCCACATATACGCGGCATATTGACGGCGCTGATGCTGGGGACCAATCGCGTCTTTCCACAAATACAGCGAGGCAAAGCAGCCGCCCGGCCAGCGGATAATCGGAGGCCGCAGATCGTCCACCGCCTGAAGAAGATCCGGCCGAAATCCCCCGGTCTCCGCGGCATCCTGGCCCATTAAGCTGACCTGATCGAGACGGACCGTCCCGGCCCCCTGCAGGGTAATCCGCAGGGACCCCTGGTCCGTGGCGGCGGAGGGGGTAATCTGGAACGGGTATTCCGCCCAGGTTGACGTCGGAGCGCCCAGCGAGGCCTGACCGAGAACCGTTGTCCCGTCAAGAAACTCAACCACCAGACCGGCCGGCAGCGATCCCTTCATCCAGACAGAGCCGCTGTAAAGCTGCGGGATCAACTTGAAGTGATCCTGCTGCAAGCCGGTTCCGCCGGCGGCAGCGGCAATCTGCACACTGTAATCGTCATTCAGGGCATCCGTATCCAGAGTCGCCTGGCCGCCCCCGAAAACCGTCCAGGATGTCGCAGCAAACTCATTGCCGGGCAGAGCGGGAAGCCCGCTGAACAGAACCGTCGAACTCGGAATCTCCGTAACCTGTATATTTCGATACCGGGCCTGCGTGCTCCAGGTACCCAGCCCGATCCGACCCGACAGGTACGGGCCGTTCGTATCGGTATAATCAAAAATCGGATCCCCATCCAGCCAGACCTGAAACCGGTTGCCCTCACACCGAATGCGGATCTCATACCACACACCCGTACTGAGGCTGCCGGAGACAACCGGGGAAACCACGCTCCGGCCGCCGTTGACTTCTTTCTCGATGGCGTGCTGCGTATTTCCCCAGCCGCCGAGGTTGCACCAGTAAAAATTATCGCTGTCCGGCGCGCGGAACAGGATCAAAAACGCCTCGTTCCCGCCGTCTTTTCGGGCCTCAAGCGTAATTTCATAGTCGCTCCAGCCGAGATCGCCGAAATCCAGATGCACGTCCGTCGCCAGACTGGACTGCACCAGATCGCTTCCTTCAATCGTCCAAACGCCCCCGCCGTCTCCGGCCAGTTCAAAACTGCGGTTCCAAACCAGTTCGCCCCAGAGGCCACCGTTGACGGAGTGATAAATATGTTCAAGAAAATGCCCGTAAACCTTCTCATCCACTGTGTTAACCACCGTGGTCGTATCCACAAAGAACGGCTGGTCCGTTTTTTGAATCGATCTCGCATACATCTGCTCATCATACAACAGCGTATTCTGCAGCCAGTCTCCGGCCAGCATTTGCAAGTCCAGCGGGGCCTCCGTGGCCAGCCAAACCCCTGCCAGAATAGCGAAATCCTCTAAATTCACAAAGCAATCGAGGTTGTAGTCCCCTTCCGCGTACCCCCACACTCCGCACTCATCTTCCTGAATCGAGACCCACACATTGTACACAGGGCTTGCGTCATATTCAGGGTCGGCGCTTTGAATCGCGTGCGTAATTACCTCGGTCGCTCCAAACGAAGCGCCGGGATCAGCCATCTCAACAGTCACCGTCTGCGGCAGGTTCCAGTCAGCCGTCGTAAACGTAAGAACGGCATCGACGCCGTCGCCGTTTCCGACGCTCAGGCCCGCGGGCGGACTGACCGTGACATAGACATTCGCCGTCGGCTGAGCCAGCAGCACGATCTCATAAAGATCTGTTTGTGCAGGATTTCCCACAAATAGAACCGTCTTGCCGTCGGTTTCGGTTATTTCCACCAGCGGGGCGCTGATTGTATCCGGCCCCCACGCGGTATGCTGCTGAATCTGCAGGGCAGACAAGGCCGAATCATAAATACGAAATTCGTTAATCGAACACTGTACGGTACCGTCGGCGGTATAAAGCCCCTTACCGAGATAAGCATACGCATTGCTCAGCCCGCTGATCGTTGCAGAACCCAGCGAGACCGTGTCCTGCAAATCGCCGTCTATATAATACGCCAGTTCACTGCCGTCTATTGTCAGCACATAATGATGCTCCAGCCCGTCATTGAGTTCCGGACCGTTGACTCCCACCTCATCGTTCCAGGGTTCGGTATCATCCGGGGTATTGGCAATCGCCGCCCGCGAGACCTGGTTGCCGCGCGTGGTGGAAATCATCAGGTAATCCCGGCCGAGTCCGTTACCCCAGGTATCGCCGAAGGCCGCCGTCATGGAAAAATCCTGGTCGATGGCCGGCTGCGTGGACCACAATTCAAGCGTCAGAGCCGAATAGGCAGGGATGGCAATAGCCGCACCCGGCAGATCGATAAAATCATCCGAGCCATCCAATACCGCCTGACCGGCCGACACCATCGCCCCGTTCATCAGCGTACCGTGAGCCGAACCGACCGAATCGGAGGCGTCCGTATCAAAACGGTAGCGATGGACAAGGTCCGCAGACACCGGACCGGCAAAAAAACACACACATAACAGGACACTAAGGATGCCTAACTTGTTCATGATACCCCCGAACATTTAGTGGAATATTGTTTGGTTATCAAGCCGCACTCCCCCGGAAACAAACCGACAACCCGGCCGCTTCCGGATAAAATCCGCTCCGGCATGGAATCCCATGCCGGAGCGTTCATACACCAAATACAGTTCATCCGAAAAGCCGCCGTGTTTACGGACAGGCGCTTGCCGGATAGGTACCGCACTCAAGCCACGTGGCGGCAACCATCGCAAAATCTTCCAGCGTCACACGGCAGTCGCCGCTGAGATCAAACTCCGGCCGGAACCGGCAGAACGGCTCGCCCGAATCCGCTACATATCGGTTGGCCACCTCGTCGGCGGTCAACGCGTAATTGTAGATGCGAATCTCATCCAGCAGACCGTTGTACGTGGAATCACCACTCCAAGCACTTTCGCCAATCCAGCAGTTGGTCCGGGTAATCAGGTTGGGAAGCTGGACCGTCCCGGTTGCAATCGGCAGCCCGTCTTTATACATGACAACCGCGCCGGTTTCATCCATGGTCACGGTAAACATCTGCCAGGCACTCAGGGCAAGGGCTCCCGCCGCATCCACGATCCCGACATTGACCGTACCCCGCTCCACATCAAAGCGAAGTGTGGTGTCGGTCCCGACGCGGGACCAGAAGATGTTATCGCTGGGGTTGCCGTTATTGAATGTCAGGAAGCGTGCCCAGTTGGCGGCCGCATCCGGGTAGGCCCACAGCGTAAACGTCAGCCCGGACAGGAAATTGTCAAATCCATCCGGCAGGTCCACATAATCATCGCTGCCGTCCAGGTCAATCGCCCGGCCTACAACCCCGTCAGCATAAACAGGACCGTTCATCTCCGTACCGTGCAGCCCGTTTCCGGAAGCGTCATCGGCGTTATCCTCAAACGGATAGTAGGCCAGCATCTTCTTGAGTACAAACTGAACGGTTCTCGAATCCTTTACTCCGCCGGTGCTGGTCGCCTTGGCATAGTAGTTGCCTTCATCGGTCTCATCCACATTATCAAGCGTCAGCGTAGAGGTGGTCAACTCGCCTACCGTCTCGGTCTCGATGGTCACATCCGGGTCGGATTCCGTGATTTCCACATCATCCGGATCGCCCGTCTTAAACCATTGAATCGTCGGAGTCACCTCGCTCTGGCAGTGGACCGTAAAGCCGGCGGTGCCGC
>JAHDQI010000324.1 GCA_018433925.1 Phycisphaerae bacterium
CCGCTGCGACGAGGTCGAGCTGTTTCAGGAGTCCATCTTCAGCGCCGCCAAATTCTGCACGCGCAGCACCGACGACGTGCAGGGGGCGATGGAGTGCCTCAGCACCATGCACCAGCCCTACGGACTGATGCGGCGCATCCTCAACGAAGCGGCCGAGACGAAAGTGCCCGTGTTCAAGTGGTGCCTGTGGGAGGTCATCGAAAAATGCACCGGCGACTATAGCTGCAGCCGATGCCCGCTGTATGAGGCCTGCCGCGGCAGGGCCCGCCGCGCCGGCGGTTACCTGCGCATCGATGACTGCATTGCCCAGATGCGGCGAAGCAGCCGCCAGGGCTTTGAAACCGAGATGCTCTGCCTGCGGCCCAGCGCCGAGCACGCCGTCTTTCGCGATTTCGACCCGGCCGTGCATGTGCGGCCGGTGGCCTACGATCCGGCCCTGCCGCTCTACCGGGCGATTGATTTCGGATTCGTCAACCCCTTTGTCTGCCTGTGGATCCAGGTCGATTCGCAGGGACGGGTCCGGGTCATCGATGAGTATGTCCAGTCCAGACGAACCATCGCCGCCCACGCCGAGATCATCAAACAGCGCACGCCGGGAGGCGAGGAAAAAGTGGCCGCGACGTTTTGCGACCCGGCCGGCCGCCAGCGCAATGACCAGACCGGCGACAGCCCCATGGGCGTGCTGCGCACCTGCGGCATCCCCGTCCGCTCCAAAGCCGGCCGGATCGAATTCGGACTCGAAAAAATCCGCCAGAAACTTTGCGCCGGTGACGGCGTCAGCCGACTGCGGATTGCCCCCCGATGCACCAAACTCATCGAGGCCATGCAATGCTACCATTATCCGGATCAGGCCGCAGGCGACCGGGCCGAGATGCCCGTCAAGGACGGCGTCTATGACCACCCCATCGACGCCCTGAGATATTTCTTCGCCAATACCCAGAAAAGCGGAAAAGTCCGACAGCGGCGAAGCTGAAAAAGCGGAAAAACGAGACCCTACGCTTTTTTTGCTTGCCGTTTATGTACTGTTTTTTGTACAATGAACCGGCTGTTGAGGTTCAAAAAAACGGAGGGTAAACAATGCCTGAAAAGAGGTCTGCCAAGCGAATTGTCCCCTGTCTTTCTGCGCCGCCGCTGCGCCGTCTTTTCCGGACGGTCCCCGGAAGGACGGCCCAAACACGGGATCTTAACAAACCATCAGGAAAGGACGATCTATGATCAAGCGGCTATTGATGATGGCGGGCCTGATTTTCTCGACCCCTGCTTTGGCCGAGAACATCGACCCGCACAACACCGGCGCCCAATACGGCTGGGCCGAAAATGTCGGCTGGATCAATGCCGAGCCGAGCGTCGGCGGCGGCATGCAGGTCCAAAGCGACAAGGTCACCGGCTGGGTCTGGGGCGAAAACATCGGCTGGATCAATCTCCATTGCCAAAACAACGGCACCTGCGCCACCGTCAACTACGGCGTAGTCAATGACGGAGCCGGCCACCTGAGCGGCTTCGCCTGGGGCGAAAACGTCGGCTGGATCAACGTTGGCCCGGCCCACGGCGGCGTGACCATTGAGTCCGACGGCCGCCTGTCCGGCTGGGCCTGGGGCGAAAACATCGGCTGGATTCGCTTTGACGGCAGCCGGACGTGGTCTGTGCGGGTGTGCATCGTGACGCTCGAAGACCTGGCCAACTTTGCCTCCGACTGGCTGGAAGCCGGCAACCCGCCGGCCAACCTGAACGAAGATCGGCAGGTCGATCTGATCGACTTTGATCGGTTTGCCGAAAAATGGCTGGATTACTGCCCCGACGGCTGGCCGTTGAAATGATTTTTGAATTCACGAAAACGCAACTTTTTAGAGAGAGCAAAACCATGAGAACGAAACAAGCGATTTATTCCGTGCTGATTTTGGTGTTTGTAATGGGTCTTACGATGGTGGTCACCGGCGGCAATCTCAATCCAACCGCCGGACCGGCCCCGACCATGAAAACCCTTGATCAGGTGGAGCCCCGCATCCCGATTCCGGCAGACCCCTACGGAGCCGGCACTTTTACGATCTCCCAGCCCGGTTCCTACTACCTGACCGGCGACCGCCTGGTCAATCCCAACACGTACGGCCTGCATATTACTGCTTCGGACGTCACCGTCGATCTGAACGGATTTACGCGCCGGCAACTGCCCACCACGTTCAGCTATATGGGGATTTACATCGACGGAGCGGACAATGTCGAGATTCGCAACGGCACCCTCCGTGATTTTGGCGGAAGCGGGATTGTCGCAAGCGGAAGCGAAATTCG
>JAHDQI010000052.1 GCA_018433925.1 Phycisphaerae bacterium
CCGGACCCATAATGCCTGCCCAGGTACCTGGGCACCCGGCGAACATAAACCCTAAAAAGTGTTACCCATGTCGTCGGCATAAAGTGTAACCTATGTATCGGTTGACACAAAGGGGGAGGGGGTTTTTAAAATCAGCTTCCGCCGAAGGCGGTTTCCTTGTTTATTTTCTCTCGGCAGCATTAAAACGCTGGCAAAACTCGGAAAAAACAGGAAAAAAAGCGGCAATTTTTGGACAAAAAACGGACAAAACAGAACAAAGAGCGGACAAAAAAGGAAAAGGAACGGACAAACTTGGCATCAGGAATAATACCTACAAAACCGCCCAAAAACCGAGTTTCCGGCCCAAAAACGATGGTTTTTCGGTAATTTGCTTTTTGGATCAGCAATTTCATACGGTTTTTATAGGTTCAAAGGTCCGTTTGTATGGATTTGATCGTCAAAATAGAAAAAGTGGTTATCTGGACCCTCCCCACGTCCGATACCTCAATGAAGGCCGAGTCGGTCTGCTCTCAGCAGGCAGCGTTGAATTTCTCAAAGGGCACGCGGATGAACAAGACCCTGAATAAACAGAAAAAAGTCGCCGAAACCAGCGACCTCGATAACTACAGCCGTGAATTTGTAATGGCAAACGAGACCATGATACCCGAACTCGAACTGGAGTGGTACCAGCCGAAGACCGATCGGCCACGGCAGCGAAAAACCGGCCCCGCCCGCTCGCTTCAGTTCGCTTGGATCGGCATCGGCCGGTGCGGCAGCCGGCTGGCCGAAGCATTCTACAAACGGGGATATCCCAATACCCTGGCCGTCGATACATCCCGGAAGGATCTCGACCGCCTCGACCTGCCCGAACAGCACAAATTCCTGATGCAAACCGATGAATTTGACAGCCCCATCTCCTGCGGCCGCGAAGCCGTCGAAATCTGCGGCCCGGCCATCTTGGGACGCATGGAAGAACGGTTCGAGCAGCAGTCCGAACACTTCATGATCTGCCTTGGCGCCGGCGGCCGAACAGGAGGAGCCGGAGCCGAAGGCCTGATCAAACTCATCCGCAATTACGCGCAACTGCTGCGATTGCCCAAACCCGCTAAGCGAGTCGGCGTCCTGATGACCCTCCCTTCGGCCTCCGAAGCCCGCTCAAAACAGGCGGCCGCCAGCGCCTATGCCGCGGCCAACGAACTGATCCAATTGGCCCGGGACGGCCAAATCACACCGCTGATTATAGTCGATAACGAAAAAATAAAATCCCTCTGTCCCGACCTGCCGGCCAAAGAATACCGGCCCGCCATTAACCGCCTCGTCGCCGACCTGTTCGACACCTTCAATACACTCAGCGCCTCCCCCACCCCCTACACCTCCTTTGACTCAATGGATTATCTCGATGTGCTCACCGCCGGCGGCTGCACCGTAATGGGCGTAACCGAAGTGCACAAACCCCGCGATAAACACGCCGTCTCAACGGCGATCCGAAAAAATCTTGAAAGCAGTCTCCTGGCCGGAAACTATAAACTCGGCAAAGCAAAGGCCGCCGCCGGAATCATCCTCGGCGGCAAAAAAATGATGGCGCAGGTGCCCGGCCTTCAGGACAACATCAACTACGCCCTCGATGTGCTCACCGCCGTCACCGGCCGTGCCGTAGTCCATCGCGGAATCTACGAAGACGACGTCCAAAAGCTCCGCGTCTATACCATCATCAGCGGCCTGCCCGCACCAATACGACGAATCGAAAAACTCCGCAAATAAACGGTTTCATCCAGGACTTCTTCCCACCCGATCCCCGGAAACCATCCTTGCCCCCCGCCCCGTTTCCCAGTACAATCAGGGGGCAAAATTCAGCAACAGGATCAATCCGGATAAGGAATAGTATGATTTACAAGCAATACGGCAAGACAGAATTGAACGTCAGCGCCGTCGGCTTCGGCGGGATGCGGTTCGATACCGCCCGCTCGCAGGCGGAAAACGCCGATCTCATTCACTATGCATTCGATCAGGGCATCACATGGTTTGATACCGCCCCCGGCTACTGCAGCGACCAGAGCGAGGACATCTTCGGCCGAGCCATCAAAAAACTGGCCCCTCGCCGAGAGGATTTTTTCATCTCGACAAAAGCCATGCCCGCCGACTTCCCCACGGCCGTAAACACACGCGCCGCTGTCGCCAAATCCCTTCGCCGCCTTCAGACAGACTACATCGACTTCTTCTATGTCTGGTGCATTCGTTCCTGGCCCGAATATGAGCTGGCTATGAAGCCGGGCGGCATGTACGAAGGCCTGCTCCAATGCAGGGAGGAAGGACTTATCCGACACATCGCCGTCTCCACCCACCTGCGAGGCGAACGCGTCGAACAGCTTCTCTCAAAGAATGAGTTCGAAGGCGTTCTGCTGGGTGTCAATCTTCTCAACTTCCTGTACCGCTGGAAAGGCGTGGAAGCGGCCGCCCGAATGGGACTTGGAGTCGCGGCGATGAACCCCCTTGCAGGCGGCATCATCCCCAGCCATGAAAAGGAGCTGGCCTTTCTGGGCACTGAAGGGCAAACCCCCACCGAAGCGGCCCTGCGCTTCTGCCTGAGCTGCCCGCAGATCACGGTCACCCTGAACGGTTTTACGACAAAAGACCATATCGACACGGCCTGCCGTGCCGCCGACCGGGCCAAGCCCTTGACGAATGAGGAAATCACCCGAATCCGATCCCATGTAACCGAGAAAATGGACCGCCTGTGTACCGGCTGTCAATACTGCATGGACAAATGCCCGCGCCAGATTCCAATCGCATCCTTTATGCAATTCTACAACAACAAAATCCTCGCAGGAAAAAGCGATCAGGAGATGAGCAAAGACCTCGATTTTCAGAAAAAATGGGGCTTTCTTGTTGACCGAAAGGCCGAGGCCGAAGACTGCATTCGCTGCGGACGATGTGAAATGGCCTGCACCCAGCACCTCGATATCATCCATCGCCTCGAAGAAATCGCCGACTGGGAAAGAGCAGTCAAAGAGTCAAAACCAGACCCGCGGTAGAGAAATCCAACCCCGAAAATCCGCCCAATTCCATAAAAAATCAAATTTTTCTTAAATTCGCTTGCATTTGATAACCGATGTACCTATTGTATAGGTAAATATACTGATATCTGCATGGGCAATATTACCCATTTCTTATAATGAAGTATATTTTTTCTTCATAACAGAGGGGATAAGTATTTTTATTGCTACCCGTGAAGCAACTGCATTGATTTTTATACAAAAGATTCTCGATATCGTATAGAGACATTCTACCGGCTTTTATTCCAAAAGCCAGCCGGAATTATTCTGTCTTTGGAAGACGATGTGATCGTCTTCCCAAATCATTCTTTCTTCAATGTGCGGCTCGTTAGCCCGCCGGTTGAAACACCTCGGCAGGCACCGGAATCGGTGCGCCAAACGGAATGTGACTTTTCAAAAATGGAATGCATGAAGAGGCGAATGATGAAACGACAGTTAACCGTATGGTTCGCGATTTCCTTATTTTGCTTTGTTCTGATCACGCAGAACTCAATTTATGCCGGTGATGCAGAATGGATCCCCATCGATCCTCGCATCCCGTTTGATCCGAACGAATCCTGTCCCTGCTATGCGCTGCGAGGCGGCTTTCTTTCGTGGCCGCTGGAAGAACGGGAGATGATCGCGGAGGATCCGTCGGTCCTGGCTGAAATGATCGCTTTTTATGAACTCCGCGAAGGTCGGCCTTACTGGTTTTTGATTGCGGAGAACTGGCTTGCCTGCGGCCTTTACTCACTGGAAGACGGGAATCCCTTTACCGGCTGGCAGACCGGAGACCTGAATCTCGACGGAATTGTGAACCTTCGGGATCTAGGAATATACAGCCGTATCAAAGAGGAATTAGCCGTAGAAATATAAAAACGAATCAGGACATTACCTGGTTCGCGGTTTTGGTTTTTTCGAACCGGGCGGTTTTTGTACCGGTCGGCGGAGGATGGTTTTGAGGCGCTCAGGCGGCAGGCGGCGGGGATCGGACAGGTAGATTTCGTGATGAAATCCGGTAAAGGACGTCCCCTTCTCCTTGGCGTATTCTTCCATCACCGTGATGGTTTCCCCGACCTTCTCATACGGACCGATGTGAAGCATCTGGACACATCGGCCTTCATCAAGTTTTTCGAGTTTGACCTCTTTGACCTTTTCCGCCTTGCCTTTGGACAACAGTGCCGCAGCAGCTTGATCCAGATCCTTTTGCCCGATCCAGTCGGGGGTACGGATCATCAGCATCCATCGCCACCGGTCCTGCGGAATATCGCAGAAATTTGTCCCTTCTTCAGAGAACCAGAGGCCCTCAAGTTTGCAGACGGTGTAATCGCCCAGCCCGGCGAACTTACGGGTCATCTTAATTGTAAAGGCCATCGCATAGAGGGCGCCAATGCACTCCTCAAAGACCGGGCCGCCGGGGGCGCCCTGACCATCGACGGC
Organism: Phycisphaerae bacterium; assembly: GCA_018433925.1. Classification (GTDB taxonomy): domain Bacteria; phylum Planctomycetota; class Phycisphaerae; order Sedimentisphaerales; family Anaerohalosphaeraceae; genus JAHDQI01. The sequence continues at coordinate 4,452 of JAHDQI010000052.1, forward strand.
AAGGTACTGAGCCGGCGTGGTTTTGATCAAAACCGGATTCCTGCCGGCCTTGTATTCGGCCCTGAACTGCTTAAAGAGATCAAGTTTTTCCGGGCTTACCATGCCGACTGCTCCTTTCTCTATTTTCTCTCAACAGGAACATGGATATCGGTCAGCAATTCGGCTTCAGGGGTGCTGTTTGGGTCATTGAGATAGACCTCGAAGCTGGGCAGGGAGCGGATTTCCAGGTTGTTTTGGGCGATCCATCGGCCGCAGAGGTCAGCGTAAGTCTCATACAGTTTATTGTAGCTGCCTTCATGGGTGGCTCTGACATAGAGGCCGCCTTCGATGGTCTGGATGCCGACCGGCCCATCGGGTTTGCAGTCGGCGCCTACGGTAAGGCAGGCGTCATAGCGGATCTTGTCCGGCGGGGTCACCTCCGGATCATCATAGCACAGGCCGATAAACTGTACGCCCGGCTGGAGGTATCCCTTCGGGCCGGCCCAGGCACAGAGCCTTTCCCAGGCCTTTCCGCATTCCTTATAGGGTCCAACATGACGGACAAACGCGACAGTGATGGGCTGAATTTCCACAATCTGAGCTTTCATGGGATCGGTCTCCTGTTTCCATGGATTAAATTTTTTGATCTCGCCATCCGGAGTATAATGCACCGCCGCCGGGCTGCCGTTGAAGGGCTGATTGGCGGCGCGGTACTGTGTGGGCGACATTTTAAAGCGCTGTCGAAAGGCCCGACTGAAGGCCTCGTGGGCCTCGTACCCAGCCTCGAGAGCGATCCGGATGATCGGGTGGTTGGTCTGCTTGAGTCGCGCGGCCGCCCGTTCGAGCTTGATCCGGCGGATGTGTTCTTTGACGGATTCGCCCACAATGCCGCGGAAGATGCGGTGAAAATGATACGGCGAAAAACAGGCCTCCTGCGCCAGCGTTTCCAGGCACACATCCTCGTCCAGATGCCGCTGGATATAGCTAAAGACCTTCAGCATCCGTTCGATATAGTCTTTTCTGGTTGCCTCTTTGCTGGGTTCCATGGTCAGTATTGTACAGGACAGCAGGCGGGTTGCTTGATTTTTTTTGCGGATTCTGAATTTTTCTTATAAAATCGATTTTCCGGCATTTCCTTGCATATTTTCACTCGTTTGCTTATCCTAAACCCCAACCAGCAAACAGACTACGGAGAGTATATGCGAGCGGCGGTGCAGCGGGTGAAAGAGGCGTCCTGCAAGGTGGATGGGCAGATTACCGGGCAGATCGGCAGCGGTCTGCTGGTGTTCCTCGGTGTCGGACAGGAAGATGGGCAGACGGATGTCGATTATCTGGTCGATAAGGTGGTGCACATGCGGATCTTTCCGGACGGGCAGGATAAGATGAATCTCGATGTACGGCAGGCGGGCGGGGGCGTGCTGCTGATCAGCCAGTTTACGCTGTATGGCGACTGCCGCAAGGGACGACGGCCGGATTTTTCGCCCGCGGGAAAACCGGAGACGGCAAAGGTTCTTTACGAAAAAACGATTGCGTCGCTGCGGGAGAAGGAAATCGAGGTCCAAACCGGCATCTTCGCGGCGAAGATGGAGATTGCCTGCGTTAATGACGGCCCGGTGACCCTGCTGCTGGACAGCAAACGGCAGTTTTAACTGATAAGCCAAATAAAACGAACAGTCATTTTTAATGGCGGGATTGATAATGAACGCAGTAGCACAAAACGCCGACGAAAAGGGTGATCCGAACGCCTTGATTACCTTAACCATACTTTACGATAACACGGCGAGTGATGAGAGTTTACAGGCCGAGTGGGGCTTTGCGTGCCTGATCGAGGGGACGGAAAAAACCATTCTGTTTGATACCGGAGGCAAGCCGGAAGTGCTCGCGGCCAACTGTCAGAAGCTGAAGATGGAGCCGAACAATATAGACCTCGTTGTCATCTCGCACATGCACTGGGATCATATCAACGGGCTGGAATGGCTGATGAATGAGAATCCCGCGATGAAGATCTATCTGCCCCATTCCGCGACCGAGGAAACGGTCCGTGACTTAAAAGGAAAAGCAGATTCCGTTGAGCGAATCACGGACATGCGCTGCCTCTGCGGCGGGGTGTTTTCCACCGGCACGCTGGAACACAAAATCCCGGAGCAGGCCCTGTGTCTCGAAACACCGGAAGGACTGGCGGTCATCACCGGGTGCAGCCATCCGGGGATTGTTTGGATTCTGCAAAGAGCCAAAGCCATTTCAAATCAGAAGCTTCACCTGGTCTTCGGCGGCTTTCATCTCAAAGACCATGCCCCTGAACAGATCGATGCGATCCTGAAAGAGATGAAGAAAATGGGAATTGAAAAAATCGGCCCCACCCACTGCACCGGCGCTGCGGCAATCACCGCTTTCCGCAGCGCATGGGGATCCGATTGCCTGTCCCTTGGTGTCGGCAAACAAATTCGCGTGAGAACCAAAAGCCAACTCTGCACAGAAGGTGTGTAAATCAGGTTCCCCGGTTTGCCCGATTCTGCTCAAATCGCCGGCCGCGGCCGGAGCGGAAAAAGGGGAATCCGAATCCGTTTATTCAGGATCACAGGGATCAAATTTGTAGCCGATTTCGCGGAGAGTGTGGATGTAGATTGGTAGATGGGGATCGGGTTCGATTTTGTTGCGGAGGGTGGTGACAAAGCGGTCAACGCTTCGGTGACCGGCAAAACTGTTATAGCCCCAGACATTGTTGAGTATCTCATCCCGTGTAAGAGCCCTGCCTTTGTTGGCGGCGAAGAATCCGAGCAATTTAAATTCCTTTGGCGAGAGTTTCATTGGCCGACCGTCCTGGGCCAGAGAGCAGGCGGAAAGATCCAGCGTAAAATTGCCGAACTGATAGACGGAGGTCTGCTGCTGCCTGCGACGGCGCAGGAAGGCCGCCGCCCGGGCCAGCAGTTCCTTGCGGCTGAAGGGTTTGGTGACATAATCGTCGGCCCCAAGATTGAGCCCCAGAATAATATCGGATTCCTCTCCCTTGGCAGTAAGCATAAGGATGGGCATGTCGAGCTTTTCCTTGCGCAGCAGCCGGCAGATTTCATATCCATTGATTTGGGGGAGCATGATGTCCAGAATGATCAGATCCGGCCGGGCATCAAGTGCGGCATTGAGTCCTGCTTCGCCGTCGGCGGCAGCCAAAACAGCATACCCGGCGGCCGTAAAGTTATCGGTCAGCCCTCGCAGCATCGTTGAGTCGTCTTCAATAATCAGGACCGTTTCCATGCTTCAGTCCCGTCCCGATTCCTGCGGCAGCGATACCGTGAACGTGCTGCCGGCTCCGGCTTTGCTTTCAACACGGATCCGCCCGCGATGGGCCTCCACAATGAACTTGACGATCGACAGGCCCAGGCCGGTGCCTTCGGCTTTGCGGGCCAGGGATCTGTCAACCTGATAGAAGCGGTCAAAGATTTTCTTTGTTTGCCGGCGGTTCAGCCCGATGCCGTTATCCCGTACCGCAAAACAAACTCGGTTCTCCTCCGTAAATACGCGCAATTCAATCTGCTTCTTGTCGCCGGAATACTTCCAGGCATTATCCAGCAGATTAACCAGCACCGTGGCCATCGCGTCCCTGTCCGCCCGAACCTTTGGCAGGGGATCCGCGATTTCCAGCGTCAGCCGCCGGCCGGGATGATTGAACTTGGTCAGCACCGCATCGGCAGCCGTCCGGGCAATCTCGGCCGGATCCGTCGAATCAAAAGTAAAGCTTTGCTTATTCCGCTCCATCCGTGAAAAGGTCAGAAAATTGTCGATCAGGCGGCTGAGCCGAAGGTTTTCCCGGGCGATCAGTTTCAGGTATTCGCGTGTCTGCCGTTCGTCGATGCATCCGTTTTCAAGCAGGGTTTCAACCAGCAGACGCGTCGAGGAAAGCGGCGTTTTCAGCTCGTGTGTGACCGTAGCGATAAAGTCATTCTTCAGCCGGTTCCGGCGGGCCTGCCTGCTGACGGTCCGGATGGCCGCCAGCCCGGTCAGCAAAACCAGCCCGATCCCCAAGGCCCCCGTCCACAGGTACACCATTGTCTGCTGACCGGCAGCTTTCTCAAATACCCCGTCCCGAAAGAAAACGGCCACCTGAAAATCCGCATAGTGCTGTCCGGGGCGGAACGTGAGAAAGGCATCTTCCTCCTCGCCCTTTTGCCCGGCAATCACCTGCCCGAAGTTATCGCGGACCTGCACCGTGACCATGTCATCCTGCAGATCCTCAACAGCTCCCAGCAGAAGGTTCAGCAGGACATCGGCCGGGGCCAAAGCCAGGAGGGTTTGATCAGCGGCCTGAAACCTGATCCCGTACAGGTTCCCATCCGGTCGCAATCGGATAATCGTTTTGTCGGGCCACCGGCTTTCGTCCGGCGCCGTCGGATAGAGTTCTGCCGCACAGAGGGCGTTTTCACAAGCCGTTATGCAGTGTTGCGACCTCTCTATTTCCCTGTGCAGGCGGTCGGCCAGACCCACCCGACGGGCCGTGTCAATCGACCGCTGCAGATGCCAGATGACGGCCGGGGCCGGGGCCATGGGCAGCGAAAGGGGATCGAGACTGCGCTGGAGACATGCAAACAGCCGGTCCCGGTCGCCGGCCTGCTGATACAAATAGGCCAGCCATGCCCGCGCGTGCATCGTGACTGCTATCTGCTCCTGATCGGCCTCCTCCAGGCGGTCCGGCCAGGCCAGCGCCGCGGCCAGCTCGATCGCCTCGGCCCTGCGATCCAGTTTTTCCAGGCAGCGAGACATGGAAAGCTGCATCCGGCGGCGAACAGACGAATCATTTGTTTCTTCAGCGATCTGCCGATAGACCGCAAAGGCATTCGGGGAATCTGCGGCCTGCTCCAGACGAGCGGCCTCGATTTCCACCTCACTAACGGCCGGAAGGAAAACGCTTTGCACCGGATAGAGCAAACGGCCTGCCGAATCATAGATCAGCATTCCCCGGTACCGGGCCATCGGTTCAGCCGCGAACAGGGCAAACAGGTGATGCGGGTTATTCAGATCAGGGGCCTTTTCCGCCTGGGAAACAACCGGCTCGATAAACAGGGAACAGACATGCAGGTCCTGCGCTTCGATCAGAAAATACTCCGCCCGCTCCGTATACAGATCCATAAGCTTCTGCCGTACGGCCAGCCGTTCATTTTTGACGGCCTGATTCATGAACCACAGCAGGCAAACGGTGGGCAATATCACTCCCGCTGCCAGAAGCCATATCACCCACCGCCATTGATTGGAAGAAACACTGTTCATTCAATTCGCTTATTTCTTAACAAGGACCACCTCCACCTGATGGCTTTCATTCATGCCCTGTTCCCGGCTCCAGCAGTAGACCTCAAAGCCCTCAAGCCCCTGGCGGTCGGTAAACGGTTCGGATTGTTCCGCCAGATCAAGGGCCGAAGGCAGCACCAGATAAAAAGTCTCGATCACGGGGGATCCGTAGTGATTGTTCATCGTCAGTTTGCAGCGGCCGTCTGCATCCGCATGCAGCGGGCCAGATCCGGAACTATAGAACAGCATCCGCTCTTCGTCCGGCTGAACCGGAGTCGATGGCGTCCAGAAAAATCGATAATTACTGCCGGGGATTTTATAGGTGCGGATTTTCTGCCGAATCCCGTGTTCATCATAAATATACATCTCCGGCGAATCATTGCGGCCCATGCTGATTTCGTGGTCAATAACTTTTCCGGTCGTATTCTTAAACACCTGAACCATGCCGAAATTCCGGTTGAAATCCTGATCCAGAACATGCACATGACTGTTGGTTCGCAATCCTTTGGAAAGGGCTTCCTGATGCGTCTGATAAAAGTGCTCGGCGATAAACTGACGCACCCCCGCCGGAACGATATCCAGCACCGACTCCGGAATCGCATTCCGCGCATTGATTTGTTGCGCCTTTTGGAGCAAAACCGGATCGATCTCCGTGGGATTGCCCCATTCATCGGCCGTGGCAAACACCAAAGCATATTGCCGGGCGGGAATCTGATCAACATTTCGAAAGGCCTGATGCCTATCCGAATTGATCGAGACAAGGTAGGATTTACCGGGCCGGAGTTTGACAGGCAGCACACAGGTCCGGGCGTCGATGTACCGGGCGCTGCCGTTTCCCTCGGGAAAATTCTCCGATCCGGCAATCATCACCCACGCCCAGCCGTGCTGAATCATATCCTGATCAAACGTCACGGCCAACTCCCCCAGAGCCGGGTCCACATCATTGGAATAGGTTTCCGGACAACTGGTCATCACGGTGGGTTTTTCCGCATCGGCCACTTCCTTTTGGATTTCCAGATCAACCGATCTGGAATGGGTGGTATCCTCCGGTATCCGTTCCTGCCATAGGTATACATCAAACGGTTCGATTCTTTGATGGCTTGTCAGGTGATCCAGCCCCTTGGCAATGCTCATATTTCTCGGCAGGACCAGGAAGAAATTTTCCAGCACTTCAGAACCGAAATGATGAGTCATTTCCAGACGATACCCGCTGTCAATTTTGGGAATAAATTCATCTTCAATTTGATAGATCAGGGTAACCACTTCGCCCGGCTGGATCGGCCGCTCCGGCGTCCACAGCAGTGTATATCGACCCACTCCGCTGCCGGACTCCTCAAGGCGATAGGACTGGGGCTGTAGTTTTTCGTCGTAACAACCCTCAATGTTCGTATGGCTGAAACTCCCGACCCCCGTTTCCGAATCCATCACAGCGCCCGTCTCATTTTCAAATGTCAGAAATCCGGCCTGTGTCTTTTTGCCGCTTTCATCGATATAATAAGCAATGCTGTTGAGTCGGATATTCGCTTCTCTGGCTTTTTGATAGGCCAGGACATGCTGCTTCCGCACATAAGCAATAATCTTCTCGGTAATCTCCTGCTCACCGGCGGGCTTGATTTTCTCCAGTTCGGCCTTTGCTTTTTCGGCAATCGACTTTTGCTCGGGATAATAAGTCAGTACTTCCTCAAAATACTCAGCCGCCTTTTCAGTCTGGCCTTTTTTCAGATGGCACAGGCCGAGTTGATAACCCGCCCGGGCCAGGAGCCACGGATTGTTTGTCCGGATGTCTCGGATCTGGCTGTAGATCTCAATTGCCCGGTCCAGATTGCCCTCCGTTTGTTCGGCATAGAGACCCTCCTGAAGCAGCGCGGCCGGAGGTTTTGTTTGGGCCCGGGCGACGGCAAGAATCCCGGCCAGCAGCAGGCAACCTACGGTAATTTTTGTTTTCATTGTCATCTCTCCTTTCATCAGAAATACCATAAAATGATTAAAAACGACAGGAGAATTATTACAGACCAACATTACCGTTTTGTTACCGTTTTGAACCGATTTGGAGATTTTTTAAAAAAACTCACAAAAAACAAGACCGGAAGCCGGGCAGGCGCCCTGATTTCAATACTCAATCAGGTTGGTTTCGAGAATCGGCTCTGTATAGCGAACCTGATCCCAGTCCTCAATGCCGATCAGGTCTTTGGCAAAATCGCAGGCGGCCTCTTCATCCG
>JAHDQI010000106.1 GCA_018433925.1 Phycisphaerae bacterium
GATTACATGCTGCCCGACGTAAACGGCAATATCGTGGCCGGGACGATTCGTCAGCAAAAAGACCCCCGGATCAGTCAGATTCTGATCATTGTCATTTCAGGAGTAGTCAATCAGGATGAAATCAGCGGTCTTTTAAAATCGGGCGTGAATCGTTTCATGAAAAAGCCGTTCAGCATCAATGAACTCCTGGCAATCATCAACGAATATTGTGAGCAGATCATTCAAAAAGAATCGGCCCCGATTCAAGAGCCGAAACAGTCTCATCAGAAACCGGTCTTGACTGTATTGCCTGAACGTACGCAAACAAAAGAATCGGATCAGGCCGAATCGAAACGGCAGGAAGACCCAATGAATCTGAAGGACTATGAGATTGTGCTGGCCGAAGAATGCAGGAAAAAACTGGCCTCCTTCCGATTGACTCAGGAAAATCTTCTGGAACTGGTCGCCGGTGAATTCCGAAGCCATGTAAACTATTTCCGGTATGATCTGGAGAATTATCCGCTGCCTCTGCGGTCCGATTACATCCTCTACATCAATAAAGTCGGCCGCACAATCGAATTCCGGAGACTGGCCCGCTGCACGGCCGACAAAGCCAAACTGGCAAGCTGGAATGATATTCTTTCTCTCTACCGTCGAGCCAGTCGGCTGGCGTATCGAAAAGAACCGGAAAAACTGGTCCTGGTCGACAAATCATTCGATCGTGTGGCGTTGCTGCATGGGGACTTGCGGGAACGGATGATCAAACATTATCAGACACATGATAAACTTCCCTTAAAAAAAGCCCTCTATGACGCAGAGCATACGGACGGACCGGATCGGGAAAAAACGGAAGGCCTGGCCTTTCACCTCAAAGAGGCGGCAAAGGCGGACGAGGAAGCTCGGGCCATTATCGAATCGGTCCGCCTGGGCGATATGGGTGTGGAGGAGGCGGTCGGCCTCGCTGTGATGGAATTGGAACGCTCTCTCCAGCACATTCATAAAATCATACTGGCGTACTCACCGATTCAATAAAACGCCTGCGGAGGATCTGCTGAAAATAAGAAGGAAGGACAGTAAAAAAACGAAGGGAAATGAAAGGTCTTGGCCGGCCCTTTCATGATTCTCTCTCCCCCCCATTATCCCTATGTAGAACTTCGGACGCCAACCAAAAATTTACCTGAGCTTGAAATAAACCACGAGGGAATAGAGGACGGTAACGACGGATGCAGTAAGGATGGGGACCAGAACAAAGAAAATCGCATACGACGGCCAAACAGCCCCAAAAAGAACGACAATCGCCGCCAGCTTAAAGAAGATGCCTCCGACCTGATGCGTCCTGCTCCAGACCGTTTCATTGCTCAGCGTCCAGGGCGTACGAACCCCCATAAACCAGTTCGGCCGTAGCCGAGGCAGGATTGCCCCCATGACAAAAAACAAAATTCCCATCATCAGCGACATAAAGAGATTCATCGAAAAGCGAACACCGAGATTCCAGGCAATCATAAACAAGTGCACCGCCAGCAGAAACCCCGTCATCATCAGGATAAACCCCTCGTAATAAACCCGGAACTTGCGGATGTTCTTCCGCAGTGGATCAATCAGCAAAATCGCGTAAAAGA
>JAHDQI010000214.1 GCA_018433925.1 Phycisphaerae bacterium
TCCAGGAGGGTATAGACACTAAACAATGAATAAGGTTTTTCGGATTCAAACGGCTGAGCGTTACTGCTCCAGACAAAGAAGACTCCATTTTTGAGGGTGGCTGACCAGCCGCTGGTCTTCCCCGGCCTGCGCCAGTATTCATTATCACCGCCCTTGACACAGGTCCAGCCGTGAGATTGCAGCAGCGCACGCACATCACCCCGGGCACTGTAATCGTCACCGGGACGGAATGTGTCAGTTGGAATGACCGCTTGCGGCGTTGCTTCAGGATCAGGGATATACTCATTAAGTGACCAGGCCGCCTCCAGCAGTAACTCCCGCTCCTGTGCAGTCAGGACCGGAGGATTTGTCAAATCCCCCTGAAGCAGGGTATATCCGGGCGTGGGTGCACACAGGAACAAGCCTCCTTGCCCCCGGGTCTCGATGAGAGTCAGAATTACATGCCAGGTGCTCTGTTTGTCCTGACGCGGCTTGTAGGTCTTGCTGCCGATGACCACCTCATCGCCGCTGGGGAAGGATAGTTTCCGCTGCGCCAGTTTCAGATTGCCGCAAATCTCTGAATCGCAGCGATAGATGACATGGCGGCCGCCGGACTGAGAGGTCTCGATGACCAATCGCGGCAACAGGTCTGGGGCCGCTTCACTGACCCGCACCCGCCAGGCCTCAAATAGCTCTGCCTGCAGGTCAAAATCGATCATCTCCAGGTTGCCGGATACGGCGCCAGCGACGATACACAAGCCGGTCTGGCCGTTATGAAACCACCCCTGCACTTCCGCTTCGGTGGGCAGGCGGTGCTGGTACTGCTTCCACTGAGGCAGCGCTGCAAACTTCCGCTGCGGATTGGCAGGCAATACGGACAGGCCCGCATTTCGATACTGGATGGCTTGCTGTTTCATAAATGTCCTTAAAACGGGATCTCGTCTCCCGCCCAGGTATATTCAGGCAGGTTTCCATCGTTCTTTTCCTGGCCGCCGTCCAGCAACTGTGGCTTGGGGCCTATGACATATTGGATGATCCGGTCGAATTTCTGGCCGGAGATGCTGCGTACGGTAATCTTGAGGGTCTGGGCCAGCGCACCGGCCTCGGCTAAGGCAATCGCCTGTTCGATAGTGGCCGGCACCGGTTCATCGCTGCGGGTACGCCACCAGTCCTCGGCCTTGGCTCGGGCATAGCCCGTATGTTCCAGGCAGATCCATTCGGATTGCCAGTGGCCCAGGCCCAGTTTGTATTCCACGCGCAAAGTCGGAGGATCGTCCGGGCCGGCCTTCCGTTTGACATGGTAAGAATACTGTGTACTCAACACCTCGTATTCCGTATCCTCCACCTGACCTGAAAGAATCCCTGCGGTAGTGGCCCTGGAATCATGCTTTTCCCGTTCCGGAGGGGGAAACTCGTATCCGCAGTCAGGGCAGGTCGCATAGGCGGCATGAATCACCGAATGGCAATCGGGACATTCCTTGGCCGGTGCATCCCCCCTACCACTGGAGCGATCTTTGATCCGAAGGTCATCGACCGGCCCGTGACGGAGGATATTGCCGCCGAAGTCTAAAACCAAACAATCAGTTTTTGAGGGATGAAGTCGAAAACCACGACCACAGTTCCCAACCACCGCTACTTTACCGTTGCGGCGTGTCACCAGAGTTCCTTTTTCTGTTGTCAAACACCAAACCCACTCATTTGGTTTATAATCTGTCAGTCCAAGCTGACAACGAAAAGGCACCAATTCGTTTGTATATTTTGCAACTCCTCCAATCGTCGCCGTACGTTGTTCCCTGATATTAATTATCCACTGAAGCTGTGGATTGGGATTCCAGTCGGTAGGAGAGGGGAGATACTTTTGAATATTACAACGAAAACCACGCTCAATAGCCAATTGCTGAATTCGGTCCGCCATCCGACGTCGGCAACCCACGGCAATATTCATGGTTTTCTGTCGGTATGAAAGACCTGTCCGGTGGCTCCCATTGGCAGCGTTCATCGCAGACAGCAAAATACGGAACTGGCGAACACTTAAGGTTCCGTAAATGGCAGGAATATCTTTGTCGATCCAGTTGGCAAGATGTGACCAACCACGCTTCCCGCTATTGATCCCACGAGGAGTGGCATGAGGAATGACAAACAGTAATCCCTGTTTATATCGAGCTAACTTTCCTTCGCGATGAACGGGATATTCTCGAAACCCCAATCCGGAATCATGAAGAACTGAACGGATTTCATCAGTATATTTAATCGTAGACTGTGCAATGGCAATCGTGTTATTGGAGCGGTTATGATACCCATCCGTCAAGAACCATCCGAGAAAAGCAACTTCTGCATCAGAAAGAAGAGCATCGACGGAGTAGTTTGCGCCATTTCCAGCAACGGGAATAATGTAGGTATGCTGCCGATTGGCCGCCTCTTGTGCCGGTTGTAAACGCCAGAAACGAGTGCTGTGCGACTTACTTTTTGTCACCATATTATGCAGATTAGTCAGGCGAATGTCCAGATGAGGAGAACACACACCATACATAGATTCGTGCGGACGTAATGCCCGATGTACCTTATCCTGGGCTGGCACATAGACAACCTGTTCTGTCTGAAGATCAAAAGCAGCCACATCATCCCCAATTGTCACATCATGACACCGTCGCCACCCAGAACGTGTAAGCACTTCGGTTTCTATATCAAGGCACATCTGGTAATACAGACCAGGGGAATTGGTCGGACGCAGTAATACCACGCAATCAATATTCGGTGCATCAAACCCGGTGGTCAGGACATTGACGTTGACCATGTATTTCAGGGGCGGCTTGTTGTTACCGAAGATGTCGGCCTTGATCGGTTGTCGCTTAAAGCGGGCGATCAGTTCCGCTCGTTCCAAGGCCGGTGTGTCTCCGGTGACCAGGCCCACTTCCTGTTGGGTCCGCTGCTCCAGGATTTGTTTGATATGCCGGGCGTGATGGACTCCGGAGGCAAAGATCAGGATACTATTGCGATCCGCTGTCTGTTCGAGGATCTCGCTGCAGGCCGAGGAGACCAGACGATCATCGTCCATCAAGTCCTCGACTTCCGAAGCGATAAACTCACCGCCCCGGATGTGCAGACTGGACGTGTCGGCTTTTTGCTTGCCGGCCTTACTTTTCAGAGGACAAAGGAATCCCTGGACAATCAGTTCCCGAACACCTACTTCATAACAGATCTCGTTGAGCAGGTTGTCCGGCCCGCAGATCATGCCGGTGGACATTCGAAAGGCAGTTGCGGTGGTTCCGATGATCCGCAGGTTCGGATTAATAGTAAGAGCATCCCGAAGAAAAGTGCGATACATTCCATCGCCGCTCTCCGGAATAAGATGACATTCATCTGCAATCACCAAATCGAAGGGTTCAAACTGGCACGCCTTCTTATAGATGGACTGAATCGATGCAACGATGACCGGCTGGTGCATATCCCGCTGTTTAAGCCCCGCTGAATAGAGACCGACCAGATCGTCACCCAAATAGTGCCTGACCTTCTCGGCGTTTTGTTCGAGCAGTTCCTTGACATGGGCTAAAATGAGCACACGTCCGCTCCATAAACTGACCGCATCGCTGCAGATTTGGGCCAGAATTACACTCTTGCCAGCACCTGTTGGACAGACAATGCATGGATTGCCATCGCGATTGCGGAGATAATCATAGACGGCATTGACCGAGTCTTGTTGATAAGGTCGTAATATCATATTCAAAGGTCAGGCATGGGGTTCATGTGGCTGTTGCCAGTCAGTAAATCACTGTCCGCCAAACTGTCGGGAAGATCCTGTTAGCCGTCATCGTATAGGCCCTTCA
>JAHDQI010000130.1 GCA_018433925.1 Phycisphaerae bacterium
AAAATGACGCATTTGTGCGCGGAACTGACCACGTTTGTCAAGGGCCGCCGGCTGGATGATGATGTCAACTGTCTTGTGAAATTTACAGGCGGCGTGAAAGGGGTTCTTCATGCCAGCCAGGTTTCGGTCGGCGAGGAAAATAATCTGGCGATCTGGGTGTACGGCGAGCAGGGCGGCGTGGAATGGCACCAGGAGCATCCGAACTATCTGTATGTTCGGCCGATGGGCAAACCGATGCAGGTCTGGATGCGCGGCAATCCTTATGTTGGGGCTTACAGTGCGGCCGCGGGCCGGGCAACCCGCCTGCCGAGCGGACATCCGGAGGCCTTTATTGAGGCCTTTGCAAATAATTATGTGAATTTCGCAGAAACCGTTCGGGCGCGCATGGAGCGGCGAAAACCGGACCCGCTGGCGCTGGATTTTCCGGATGTCCAGGACGGCCTTCGCGGAATGCAGTTTCTTGAAACGCTGCTGGCCAGCGCCAAGAGCAATCAGAAATGGACAAAATTCAGGAAGTAAGGAGAACGAGAACCATGGCACGACCGGTGACGATTTTTACAGGACAATGGGCGGATCTGCCGCTTGAGAAACTGGCTGAGATCATGGCCGGATTCGGGTATGACGGTCTGGAACTGGCCTGCTGGGGCGATCATCTGGATGTCAGCCAGGCCGCCGAGGACAAGGCCTATTGCAAAAAACAGAAGGCGATTCTGGACAAGCACAACCTCACACTTTTTGCGATCAGCAATCACCTGGCCGGGCAACTGGTCTGCGATCTCAACAATGACAGTCGTTCGGATATGTTCGCTCCGACTGACTGCGCAGGGAACGCCGAGAAAAAACGCGCCTGGGCCGTAGAGGCGATGAAAAAGACCGCCAGGGCGGCCCAAAATATGGGCGTGAAGGTCGTCAATGGCTTTACCGGATCTTCGATCTGGCATATGCTGTACAGTTTTCCGCCGGTCTCGAACCAGATGATTGACGACGGATTTGCGTTTTTCGCGAAGATGTGGAACCCGATTTTTGATGTGTTTGACGAGTGCGGCGTGAAATTCGCGCTGGAAGTGCACCCCACGGAGATCGCATTTGATATCTACACGGCCAAACGGGCGCTCGATGCGGTCGGCAACCGCGAAACCTTCGGCTTTAATTTCGATCCGAGTCATCTGCACTGGCAGATGGTCGATCCGGTTTGTTTCCTGCGGCAGTTCAGCGACCGGATTTATCACGTGCACATGAAGGACGCGGCCGTGCAACTGGACGGAACCAGCGGGATACTGGCTTCGCATCTGAATTTCGGGGACTGGCGTCGAGGCTGGGATTTTCGCTCGCTGGGTCATGGCGGCGTAAATTTTGAAGAGATCATCCGAACCCTGAACCAGATCGGCTATGAGGGGCCGCTTTCAGTCGAATGGGAGGATTCGGGTATGGATCGAATGCACGGAGCCAAAGAGGCCTGTGAATTTGTAAAAAGGGTTGATTTTGCGCCGTCGAAGGTGGCCTTTGACGCGGCCTTTGATCAGGACTGATGGAATCGGGAAAGAAAAGGGATATATGAAAGCATCTCCGTCTCTGAATCGACGCGGTTTTTTGAAAAAAGCCGGGGCTGCCGCGGCCGGGATGGTTGGTTTTCCGTATTTGGTTCGGTCTTCTGCCCTTGGGTTGGCCGGGGCCATTGCTCCGAGCAATCGAATCACGGTTGGCTGTGTCGGAGTGGGCTGGCAGGGGGGATCCAACATGGGGGCCTTTCTGGCGGAATCCGATGCCCAGGTCACAGCGGTCTGTGATATTGACCGGACTCATCTGAACGATGCAAGAAACCAGGTGAACGGACGCTATCAGAACAGCGATTGCAGGACTTATACAGATTTTCGTGAACTGATGGCCGATCCGTCGATTGATGCGGTGATGCTGGCGCTGCCGGATCACTGGCACGGGATTATAGCGGTCTCGGCCGCCCGTGCGGGCAAGGATATCTACGGCGAAAAACCGCTGACGCATACCCTGCGGGAAGGACGCGTTCTTTGCGATACCGTGAAACGGCATGATATTATCTGGCAGACGGGAAGCTGGCAGCGGTCGGAATCCAATTTTCGCTTTGCGTGCGAGCTGGTGCTGAACGGCCGGATTGGCAAGGTGCATACCGTGGAGGTCGGCCTGCCGTCAGGGCATACGGACTTCGGCAAGACGCGCGGACAGGAAACGATGGGCCCGCCGCCTGCGGAACTGGATTATGACGCGTGGCTGGGTCCGGCTCCGTGGGCGCCGTATTGTCCGGCACGGGTGCACAAGAACTGGCGATGGATTTATGATTACGGCGGCGGACAACTCATGGACTGGGTGGGGCATCATGTGGATATCGCTCACTGGGGGCTGGGGCTGGATCGAAGCGGCCCGGTGGAGATGGAGGGAACCGGGGAGTTTCCCGCCAACGGGCTTTGGGATACGGCCACACGCTACCGGCTCTATGCCCAATACGCGGAGGGGTATGAGATGATGATCGCGGGGGGGTATGATGATATTCGGGGCGGTACGAGATGGATCGGGTCCGACGGCTGGGTGTGGGTGAACCGCGGTCAGATCGATGCTCATCCGAAATCGCTGCTGCAGGAGAGATTCGGTCCCGGGGAGATTCATCTGCCCCGGACTGCCAATCACGTACGGAATTTCCTGGATTGCGTCAAAAGCCGCCGGGAAACGCTGACGCCCTGCGAAACGGCGCACCGGTCGGCTACGCCCGGCCACCTGGGCCAGATTGCCATGCAGTTGGGCCGAAAAATCCGGTTCAACCCGAAAACAGAAGAAATCTTACAGGACGCCGCGGCGATGCGGCTGCTGGGTCACTCGTTTCGAAGTCCCTGGACCTTATAAGATTGTCAAATGCGGATGAATCACAAAATTAACCGGCGAAGTTTTATCAAGAAGGCCTCTGTCGCAGCGGCCGGGATGATCGGGTTTCCCTATGTCATCCGGCCGTCGGCGCTGGGCAAATTCGGGTCGGTTGCACCGAGCAATCGTATTCTTATGGGATCGATCGGCTGCGGGGCTATGGGGTCGGGCAATACCCGGACTTTTTTGAATTATTTTTCGGATGTGCAGATTGTTGCCGTTTGCGATGTGGACCAGCCGCGGGCGCATTCCATGAAGGCGGAGATTGACCGCAAGTACGGCACAGAAGACTGCGCGGTCTATCAGGATTTTCGGGAAATGATTGCGCGGGGCGATCTGGATGCTGTGACCCATGCGGTTCCCGATCACTGGCATGCGCTGGTGGCGATTCATTGCGCGCGGGCGGGGATTGATATGTACGGGGAAAAACCGCTGGCCCGGACGATTGGCGAAGGCAGGGCGATTTGCGAAGCGGTCAAACGGTACGGCGTGATCTGGCAGACCGGAAGCTGGCAGCGGTCGGTGTGGAACTTTCATCGGGCCTGTGAGCTGGTCCGAAACGGCCGCATCGGCAGGGTTCACTCTGTCGAGGTCGGGCTTCCGGACGGCAATCCCGGCAACGTGAAGACCCGGCGGCTGTCGGTTCCGAAGAGCTTTGACTATGCCATGTGGCTGGGGCCGGCCCCGTGGCGTCCGTATCAGGATTTCGGGCAGGGAAGCGTGCACTGGGACTGGCGCTGGATCATGGATTATTCCGGCGGGCAGCTTACCGACTGGGCCGGGCATCATGTGGATATCGCGCACTGGGGGCTGGGGCTGGATCACAGCGGCCCGGTGGAAATTGAAGGCACGGGACACTATCCGGAAGACGGCCTGTATAATACCCCGTATGCTTATGAATTTGTCTGTACCTATGAAAACGGCGTGCAGATGAAGGTGGCCAATGCCTCCCGGCTCCCGAAGGGCATGGGAACCGTCTGGTACGGGTCGGACGGCTGGATTCATGCGGACCGGGACGATATGCTGACGGCTTCGAATC
>JAHDQI010000294.1 GCA_018433925.1 Phycisphaerae bacterium
GAAAAGCTAATCAACGACAAAAAGCCCAGCAGGAACGACATCATAAAGATAGAGTTGAACCCAAGGTTAAGCAGGTTAATCTTAAACAAGGGCGTTCCCCAGATAATTCCTGCAATAAAGGCCACTGCGGCCGAAATGGCAAAGAACCAACCAGCAACCTCCAGTTTTTTCTTTTCTTTGGGAGCCACCGGTTTTGCCTGCACCTTGTGGGTGTCGGTTAATACCAGGACAACTGCCAGAGCGATAAGAATCATACACACATACCCTATACGGATCATGAAAGGCAGGTCGGGCAACAGCATCTTCATCAGAATACCAGCGGGGATGGTTGCAATGGTTGTCCAGAGTGCTGCCCGCTTGGTAGCCCTTTTCCAAAGCAATCCCATTCCAAATACCACCACTACACCCGGATAAATAAACCCTGTGTATTCCTGGATGTACTGGAAAGCCTGATCGAGACTGCCAAGCAGTGGTTTGGCGGCAAAGATGGCAATTACAAGTGCAACGAATGCTGTGATACGACCGGTTTTAACCAGCTGGCGCTCCGATGCATGTTTGTTAACCAGGTCGCGGTAAATATCCAGCGTAAAGATGGTAGAAGTAGAGTTTAACATGGATGCCAAAGAGGATACCACAGCGGCCACCAGGGCTGCAAAGGCCAAACCTCTGATACCTGCCGGCGCAAAATTCCTCAACAACCAGGGATAGGCTTCATCGGCCACGCCAATGGTACCCTGAAGATTGCTGCTGATGTGCTGCAGGTCGGGATGGTTAAACAACACATAAGCTGTGATACCCGGAATGATAACGATAATGGGAATTAAAATCTTCAGATAAGCCCCGAAGATAAGACCCTTTTTAGCTTCATCGAGGTTCTTGGCGGCCAGACCTTTCTGAATAATGTACTGGTTAAAACCCCAGTAGCCAATATTGGTCAGCCACATGGCACCAAAAATAACGGCCAGACCCGGAAGATCCTTGAAAATGGTTCCGCTGATATCCTTGTTACTGTCGATAATCATATTAAAATGGAGGTCGGTAGGGACTTCCCGCACTTTCGACAGTACCAGGCGAAATCCTTCCAGGGCGCCACCCGCATCGCCACCAACGGCATCGAGGGCAAACCAGGCCGTGATTAAACCATCACCTACCAAAAAGACAACCTGTAACACGTCGGTCCAGGCCACGGCTTTTAAACCACCATAAATGGAATAGATACCGGCAAAGATGAGCAGACCGGGAACTCCGTATTCACGGGGTATATCCAGGATTTGCTCCATGGCAATGGCTCCCAGCCAGGCTACGGAGGTAAGGTTTACAAATACATAAACC
>JAHDQI010000380.1 GCA_018433925.1 Phycisphaerae bacterium
ATAATAGGGCAAGAGGGCTTTCAGGGCTTCGAGGTTATCACCTTGTACCAGCAGATTCCCGCTGCCGGGATCGCCAACCGATAACTCATTATTCCGCTTTAACAGACGTAATGGGATCTCATTATGATGATTGACAACTGCCGATTTACCGATCCAATCCAGCGTAGGCATTTATAAAATATCTCCTGTAAAAAATATAAAATCACACCCTGTGAATTTCTCTGATTGTCCATACAAGACCTGAAATGTCAATAGAGAATAATAAATATCCTTATTGTCCAGTAGATTTTAGGCAGTCTTACTTAAATAATAAATCTCGACCTGGATAGGGTACAATACAGATGGGTAAACTTTCAGATTAATTGATTGTCATCAAAAGAAATGGAATTACGCCCCGGTTTTGGCCGGGGCCGCAGATGCCGGGGCAAAGGCCGGCAGGGCATTGATCGCCCCGGCCACATCCAGCAGGGTCGGATCGGTGTAGATGTTCATGGTCAAATCCAGCGAGGAGTGCCGCATGGCGGCCTGGGCGACCCGTGGCGGAACGCCGGCCTTACTTAGGTGGGTGCCGAAGGTGTGCCGCAGGGCATGTACGTCGAGGGTTCGGCCCCGCTGGTCCTGTTTTTCAATCCCGGCAGCGGCCAGGTCGCGGTCAAAGATCCCAACCAGTGACCGCGGGATCTCAAACAGCGGCGCAGAAGCCGGCAGGGGAGCGGCCGATTTTAGGCGGCATCTTTTTTCCGACACATATTTTCGAAGTTCTGCTGCCAGATCACTACGCAAGGGGATATGCGCCCCGCGTCCGGATTTTTCATCCTTGGCCTTCAGTTCCAGATAGGGCTGGGTCTCCTCCAGCCACACCTGCCCCAGGGTGATACTGGCCAGTTCGCTTTTCCGCAGGCCCGTCAGGGCCAGGGTTTTATAGATCAGGGACCGTTCTTTCCCCAGCCATAACAATTCGTCAATCAACTGAGTCCGGTCTTTCAGTCGCATCCGCGCTTGCGCAGCAGCTGGTTCCAAGTTCTCGAATGTCAGGGCCTCTTTATACCACGTCCTGCGACCTTTTTTTTGATCTTCCATTCGTCGAATAGTATGCCGGCCGAATTCGGCAAGTGGGCGCAGCCGAGCAGCGGTAAACAGCTGGCCGAGTTCGGTCTCGGTCAGGGCACGCCGGGTCTTTCGCCGGTCGGCGTGTTCATCGGCGCTTCCCAGCCGGGCCAGGGGATTGGCGGTCAGCCGGTCGGTCTCCACGCACCAATTACAAAAAGCGATGATCGCAGCGCGATAGGTGTTGCGGGTGCGGGAACTTTTACCCGCCTGCTCAGCGAGATTCATCCATTTTTGCATAGATTCACGGGTCATGTCCTGCAGGCGCCGGTAATTGCAGTCCTTCAGGAGGGTTTTCAGTTGACGCTGAACATTGTCGCAGTGAGCATGGGAGACCCGCTTGCCGCGGACGGTTTTACAGCGCAGGTGATCCAGATAGGCATCTACGTGTTCCTGAAGCAGCAGACCCGCATAATCGGCCGTGCGGCACTGCTGGGCCGTCAGGATGCCGGCCTTGATCTGCTCGACCCGTTTGACCCGCTGGGCCAGGACGTGCTGGGCGGCCTGCTTGTCCCGGCAGCCGGTCGATTCGATAACCATCTGGCCATCGGCATCTCGATACTGGGCCCAGTAGGTGGGGGCGTAGCGGATGATTTTGACCTGGCCCTTTTTGCCCACGGTAGTCTGGTCCAGGTGCCGTTTGCCCTTGCAGTCGACCCATTTGGCCAGGGTACGGCCGTACTGCTCAACCAGTTGTGCCTGCCTGGGCAGCGGCATGGTATAGGTTTTTCGATAAACGGTAGCCATTTAGTATCCTTTCCAATCGGCTGACACTGAGCGGCAGGGGCGCCAGCCAATCCAGTCAATTCTGTCAAAAATTTATAACTTTTTTTGACTTTCGTACCTGCAAAACCAGCAAAAGGTCC
>JAHDQI010000338.1 GCA_018433925.1 Phycisphaerae bacterium
ATTATATAGCAAGTATAAAATATTTAATATTTGTAAAATAGTGAAAATTTATAAGGTTTTACGGATACGGATATGTTGGAACTTTGGATGGCGGTATCTGCCGGGGGGCGGAGGGGTTTTTACCATGAAGATCGGGAAGATCATGAAGATTATAAGCAGGATTAAAAAATTTTTGTGCGGCGAGCGGCGATGTTCTTTGAAAAGAAATTCTAACCACCGAGGCCACCGAGCCCACGGAGATTGACCTCGGCCGAATGTTGAAACAAGAATCTCATGATTAGAGGAGAGAAGGAGTTGAGGGAGAGGGAGGGGTAAAAAGAGGTTGAAAAAAGAAATATTCACCACGAAGCGGCTGTGTCAGATTTCAAGGATTTTTTTATGCTTTTTGGGGTATCCATACGGACTGATTCCTCATCATGGTATTCAGGATTATGAGTAATTTATGCATACAGGCAGTCATGACAACTTTATAGGGTTTTCCGTTTTGCTCCAGTCGAGCGGCCAGTTTTTGAATGATGGGATTGCATCGTTTTGCGGTGAAGGCCGCCATGTAGAGGGCGCTTCGGACCTCCTTTCGGCCGCCCCAGATGTGGGCCTTGCCGTCCCATTTTCCACTGGATCGATCCCAGGGAGCCAGCCCGACCAAGGCCGAGATTTCCTGGCGGTTGAGTTTTCCCAGTTCGGGCAGATTCCCGATGAGCATGGCACTGGTTTGAGGGCCGACCCCCGGAGCGCTTTGGATGATGCGGTCTTTGTCTTTGAAATCATCTTCGGCGTCAATCTGGTCCCGGATGAGTTGGTCGATTTCGAGGATCTGGAAATCGAGGGTTTTGATCATTTTTCGGATGCTCTTTTTGACCTTGGGATGGCGGATCGTGGCCATTCGATTGGACTCCTGTGTACGCAGATCATTGAGCTGTCGGCGGCGTCTGACCAGTTCGGCCAATTCGTCAGTTTGCGGTGTGGCGTGCGTTTGGGGCACGGGTTTGACCAGTTGTGCGAATTGGGCCAGGACCTGGGCATCGATGGGATCGGTCTTGGCCCGTTGTCCCATGCCCCTGGCAAAATCACGCACCTGGCGGGGATTGACTACGACCACGGGCATACCGGCACTGAGCAACTCGGCCGTGAGGGGGCGTTCATAGCCGCCGGTGGCCTCCAGGACAATCGAGGCGATGGGATGGCCGCAGAGGGCCTGACACAGCTGCCGGTGTCCCTGGGGGGTGTTGGGCAGATCGAGTTTGAGGACCTTGGGGCAGGCGGCCACACAGAAGGTGTCCTTGGCGACATCGATTCCGATATAGATGGGCTGCGACATGGTACTTTCCCTTTCTTGCGAATGCGAACTCGCCGGACGAGCGGGCCGGCGGTTCAAACGGCTGTTCGGGCTATTCCCACGGGGGCGACGAGGTTCCCGCTTCGTGACGGCCTTGGAGACCTCGGCACGATCGAACTCTCGTCGCCCGCCGGTGTCGGCTCGGCTCGCTGCGCTCCGCTTGGCGCGGGGCTTCGCTCCGCTCGCCTCGCCCTCACCGGCTTTCCCTATGAGACTGTCGCTAACCATGTTTGTCAACATACAAGAGACGAAGGAGCACGAAGAAAGAAAATATGGGATAAAAGAAAAAAGGATTAAAGAAAATAATATTCACCACGAAGGAAAGAAGAAGCACGAAGGGAAATATTATTAGGTTTCGGGGTTTTTAAATGGAATTTGATGCACTGTCTAATCAGGTGATCGGCTGTGCGATTGAGGTGCATAAACGACTGGGGCCGGGGCTGCTGGAGTCGTCTTATGAACGATGCCTGTCGTTTGAACTGACCTGTGCGGGGATACACCATGAGAACCAGAAGGAATTGCCAATCGAGTATAAAAAGATAAAACTGGACTGCGGATACCGGGTCGATATGATGATCCGGAATGAGATCATCGTGGAATTGAAAAGCGCAGACCGGATTCTGCCCATCCATGAGGCCCAACTGCTGACGTATATGAAACTGGCCGGCAAGAAAATCGGACTGCTGATGAATTTCAATGTCTGCCGTATGAAAGACGGCATCAAACGATTTGTTTTGTAGCGTCTTGGCCACAAAGGATGTAGAATGAGGTTAAGAAAAATAATATGCACCACGAAGAAACGAAGGAGCACGAAGAAAAATAAATGGGGTAAAAAAAAAGAAATAAAAATATTTGAAACTTCGTGGTTCTTCGTGACCTTCGTGGTGGTCCCTTTTTTACCGTGAAGGGGCACGAAGGGGAAATGTGGATTTTAAAAGATAAAAATTGGGCGGGGAAGAAAAGGGAAATTGAAAAATGAAAAAGAAACGGTACCTGGTACCTTTAATTAACTTCGAGGAACTACATAGATAAACAGTACGTAAACCTTGATTAAAGATAAAATAATATACGTCAAAAAGCACGATTGCAAGGAATATCAAAAATGATTAAGAATATACCAACGTCAGAAGATTTTGAAAACCAAGGAATAGTATTCTTGAATCTTGCATGGGATACTATATTTAACCTTCTTCGTGAATACAGTGATATAGTTGAACATTATGGTGAATTTCTTGGCAATGGTGAGAGTAATGACGATGAATATAAAAACTATTGGCAGGCTGCACGAAAACCATTATCAATTGCTCATGCTCTTAGTCAACAAGGAGCAGAATTAATTTTAAAAGCAAAAATAGCAAA
>JAHDQI010000014.1 GCA_018433925.1 Phycisphaerae bacterium
GAGATTCTCCGGTGCCTGCGCATGCTGAAGGCAACGCACGCCGGGACCGGCTTGATGCACGAGTCATTTCACAAAGACAACCCCTCCGAGTTTTCCCGAAGCTGGTTTGCCTGGGCCAACACCCTGTTCGGCGAATTAATCCTGACAGTCTATCGGGAGAATCCGGATCTCTTAAAACAGCCCAATATAGAATTGGTTTAGGATGCCCATGCGGAATCGATCTCCAATCAGAGGGCTTGCAGATTCTCAAAGGACAGCCGGAAGGCATACGGGATTGGCCCTCCTCGGCCTGTTTTCCTTGTTTCTTTCCGGCGTCTGCACGGCGGCCCAGCCGGAGGGGTTCTATCCCCTCTATGGCGACATCAAGCCGCTTTCGCCCGGCGACACACTGTATGTTTTTACCAAAGGCCCCCGCGCGCAGGATCCTCAGTTCATTGCGATCCAGACGCTCCAGGGAGTCGTTTCCCGAACAAATCGCCCCCGGATATGGATCGACGCCGGCGATCCGGTATTTGTCGACTATCTCGCTGAAAAGTATGACATTCAGTTGGATCGGCGCTATGCGCAGGACTTTCCGGCGCTGCTCAAGACACTGAGGCCCTACACAAGCGGCCGATACGTACTGTATGACCTCCGCGACAAACCCTCGGTCTCCGCGGCCACCACGATGGCAGGTCTCCTGGATGGACCGGCAATCGATGTCGATCTTGAAACAGCGGCCCTCGCGGCAGGATATCTCAGGGCCGCTGATGTTCGAGGCAAAGACTGCCGCTGGGTGTATGAAAACTTTGGGGATCAGTTGAACCGCCATGCCGTCATCGTGCATACCCACAAGGAACGGGAACATCGAAGCGCGGCCTGTTTGCGAGACTGGGGCCCGGCCCTCAAAGCGTTGGACTGGTGGTACAAGGATGAAGAGTATTCACGGAAGGTCTACTCCGGCCTGGTTCCCTGCTCCCCCGTGTACGGCTGGCTGGACCCCACAACCACAGATGAGGGACTGTCGATCAAACTGCATTCCGAAGAAGGCCTCTTTCAAATCCCCAGCGACTGGATGGTCAACCTCTCCGTCCATGCCTCGATGCACAACGCCCTGAAAAACAAACGATTCACCCAAAAAGCGGATCGAACCATCCCGCCCAGAGAAGAAAACGTTCATTATGTAACCTTTATCCTGAGCGATATGGATAACATCCTGACCGAAATCGGCACCCATTCCTTTTATTCCCAGTCGAAATTTTATCGCAATCCGCATCGAGGCAAATTCCCGATGAGCTGGGGCATGGCGCCTTCGCTGGTGGAGTTGTCTCCGGCGGGCATCGAAATGTGGTATCAGGAGGCCACCCCGAACGATGTATTTGTCGCCTATTGCGGAGTCGGATATTTTTATCCCAGTTTTTTCCCCGCGATGCAGACCCATGCAAAACGACTGGCCGGCCTGATGGAACAGGCCGATTTGCGGACGATCCTGCTGATTGACCGGCTTCTGCCCGAAAAAAAACTGGACCGGGACTACGAGCAAACAATTCGATGGTTCGCTTCCCTCGAACAGGTGCGGGGGATGTTTTATCTCGAATACATACAATACGCCCCCTATAACGGAAAAATCTTCTGGTTCCAAAACAAACCCATGATTACGGCCCGCTTTGACTTCCGAAGCGAACCGTTTTATCCGGCGGTGCGAACAACCGCCTCCGCGCTGGCACAGAGTATCAACGAACTGCCCAAAAATCCCGCGGCCCCGGAGGGATACACCTTTGTCACCGTGCATGCCTGGAGCAAAGGACTGGATGATATTTATGAAACCATTCAGCTCTTGGATGCCGAGGTGCGGGTTGTCAATGCGGAGACATTCATCGAACTGGTCCGCCTGAATTGGGATCCGAATTAAATCCCAAAAACCCTGTTTCGCCGCCCTGCCCCCGCAGCGGCTATTGGCGCAGGATATCCTTTTTGATACCCAAGACGTCTCCAAACTCTCGCTTCTCTGGTGGCGGCTTGGAACCCCTCTTTTTTCGCGGAACCTGTGCGGAGGACTTGTTTTTCCGGTCGCTCCGTTCCGGCCGCCGATCTTTCTTTTCGGACAGGGGATCTTTTTTCATGCGGAGCGCGATGCGCTTTCGGGAAAGGTCAACACCCAGGACCCGAACCGTCACGGCCTGATGCACCTTGACCACCTCGGCCGGGTCTTGAACAAACCGGTCGGCCATCTCACTGATATGCACCAGGCCATCCTGATGCACCCCCACATCCACAAAGGCCCCAAACGCGGTGATATTAGTCACGATGCCCGGCAGCTCCATGCCGATTTCCAGGTCTGTCAGTTCATGAATGCCCTCCGCAAAACGGAACAGCTCGAACGCCTCCCGCGGGTCGCGACCGGGCTTGCTCAGCTCCGACCGAATATCCATCAGCGTCGGCAGTCCCACGGTATCCGTGACATACTTGTGAAAGTTAATTTTCTCCCGAAGCGAAGCCGTACGCATCAAATCCGTCACCGTACAATTCAAATCCGCGGCCATTTGGTTGACAATCGAATAGCGTTCCGGGTGAACGGCGCTGGCATCCAGCGGATTTTCGGCATTGCGTATCCGCAAAAAGCCCGCACACTGCTCAAAGGTTTTTGCGCCGAGGCCGGGCACCTTTTGAATGTCGTGCCGGGAGCCAAACGGGCCGTTTTCTTCGCGAAACCTGA
>JAHDQI010000252.1 GCA_018433925.1 Phycisphaerae bacterium
AATTGTACCGATACAAATCGCTTTTTTTATATTGTACCTTATCTTCCAAATATATATAACAAGAATGATTTTTTGGTTTTTCATAGATGATATAAGTATTTATATAATATGTGTTTATGTTGTTTCTAAAAAAATGGGATAAAATTTCTTTAAAAAACTGTTGACGTTTTTTACAAATACTGATAAAGTACTTTAGTAAATGAATAACTCGTAATCAATTATAGGATTGAAGATGAAAAAATCGTCCATGCCGCAACTGAAAGATATCGCCGCCGAGGCCAGTGTTTCGATGACCACGGCCTCGATTATCCTTCGCAATGGCAATGGACGATTCGCCGATAAAACAAGGCAGCGGGTTCTCGATGCCGCCAAAAAACTCGGATGGAGACAGAATTTACTGGTCCAAAGCATCCAAACCGGAAAAACCCGAACCATCGGCATCCTGATCCCCCCCTTTGACTCGCACTGGACCAATATCCTGACCGGCCTCCATCAATTTCTCATGGATGCCGACTATATGCCCATTACGCTCTGGGTTGGCGACGGGGAACAGTTTGCCGACGACGGCCAGGGACTCGAACAAATCCACAAACTCGTCGATCGTCGCGTCGAAGGCCTCGTGGTTTGGCCGGATTTCGCGACTGCCTATGAAGAGTATTTCAAGGAACTCATCGACCGGGGCATCCCCATCGTCGTCGTGGACCATGAACTCGAAAACCACCGCCTGGCCGATTCCGTGCAAACCGACGAGGAACTCGGCGGACGCCTGGTGGCCGAACACCTTCTTGAACTCGGGCACACCAATATCGGATGTATTACCGAATTTGAAAAGGCCGCCCGAAGCTGGCAGCTGAGACGATTGCGGTATTTTGAATTCGCGCTGCAAACCATGGCCCCCCAGGCCCGCTTTCGTTCCTGGCACATGGCCGAGGGAGACCGCGATGCCGTGCGGATTGCCCGCGAAATGCTGCGGTCGGAGGATCGTCCGACGGCGATCTTTGCCGATACGGACCACCTGGCCAATGATGTCTACAATGCCGCCGCCGACCTGGGACTGACCATCCCCGACGATATCTCGGTGGTCGGCTTCTCCGGCCTGGATTTCACCAAGCGAATGCGCCCCCCGCTGACCACCATCCGGCAGAACTCCGTCGAGGTCGGCAAACGGGCCGGCAGAGCCATTGTACAGAGAATCAAAAAAGAGGTCACCGGGCCGGTTTCGACAATCCGCGTCGGCTGCGAATTGCTCGTTCGAGACTCAACCGCCAAACCCCGGCGGAAAAAGACGTTGGCAAGAGAAGCATCCTAATTAGCGGATGCATTTTACGGATAAGACAGAAAGCTGAACAAAGGAAGAGGTTACATTAATCTGGAGGTGTGAAATGAACCGAAGTTGTGTACTGTTTGTTATAACGATGGTGTTGTCAGTGTGCGGTCCGGTCCTCGCGGTAACACTGCTTGAGGACTTTGAATCCTATTCCCTTTTGGATCCGAACGATATATTGGGGACCTGGACGGAGCGGAACCCGGAGGTAGCCACCATTGAACTTACCGATGAAGAGGCCTATGACGGCACCCAGTCCATGAAGTACACCTACGCATGCGGCACAGGGCCCAACTATTGGTCTGAGGTCTTTGCAATCC
>JAHDQI010000221.1 GCA_018433925.1 Phycisphaerae bacterium
CTTCTCATCCGTCTGCCGGCTTGCCGTCTCGGGAGCGACCGCACAGCCGTACAGAACAAACACCGCCGTCATCAGGCAAAGGCCCATGCGGACCCACGGGAGATCCTTTTCCGTCTCATTTCGTTTGCTGGTTTTCATGGGAAGAAAAAAGGGGCCGTCAAATACCCCGGACCCCGACCTGTTCATTAGGCACAAGCCACATTTCCGGATGCACCAAAATCAGCACCGGACGCCCCCACTGCGGCACGGCCGGATCAGCCCAGAGCCGCTCCGGCATCAATTCAATCATCGGCCCGACCTCGGAAACCTCCGAACGGAGAATTTGTCGGGGAACCGATGTCTTAACGATCTCCACCGGCTGACGGGGCGAAAGAACGGCCCCGGCTTCCTGCCTGACCCAGGCCATAATCCGGTCCGGAGAGGACGCCGTCACGGTAAGAATCGGAAGATCGCCGACAACCGGTGACCCTTCTGAATAAAAAATCGCGGCTACAATCCCGTCAAAAGGAGCCGTCAACGTCACTTCGTACTGCGGCACAAACAACTCTGCAAGACGCCGCTCCTGCACGCTGATTGCCTTCCGCAACGGCTGGAGTATCGTCTCGGCCTCCTCTGCTACCGGCTCAGCTCCGCGAAATCCCTCCAGCCGCCGGCGGGCGGACTCCAGGTCCTTTTGCCCCTGGGCCAGCCAGTCCTCCAGCCGGGCAATTTGCTCGGCCATGGCATCGGCCTGGGCCTCGATTTTCTGAAGTTCATAAAGCTCCACGGCTTTCCGGGCCACCAGGTCCTCAAGCACCCGCCGTTCAAGGTCCAGGTCCCGCCAGTGAATCCTCAGCGGCTCCAGCGTCGTCCGGATTTCAAGAATCTCAAGCCGGGCCTTCTCCACATCCAGCGCAAGCTGATGATCGCGGTAATACTGTTCCATCTCTCGTCGCGACCGCTCCAGCGCCAGTCGCTGTTCAGTCGCGGCCGCCTCCGCCTTCAGATAGTCCAGTTCCGCCGTCGCCGTGGCTTTTTCCGCTTCAAAGCGGGCCTGGGTGTACTGCTGCTGGGCATCCGGATAGAGCCGCACCACCGCCAGCGGCTGGCCCTTGCGAACTTCCTGATAGAGCCGAACCGGCAACGATGTCAGACAACCCGACTGCCCGACCGAAAGCTCGGCCGTTTGCGAAGTCGCAATGCCGACTACATGAAAACTGCCCGACCGATAGACATAGAGCCCCACCACGCCGCCAACCGCGACGAGCCAGACAAGAATCGGAAGGACCCGGGTCATTACCCGGCCTTTCCGCAACGTATGTCCTATTCGTTTAAAGCTCAAGAATCTGCTCCTGCAGGGTCAGACTGAGGTTCTCAATCCCTTCAATTTGCTGCAATTCCGAAAGCATCTGCTGGTTCTTTTCAGCGCTGCGGATGGTAATCTGATACGCATAGTCCATTACCGAACGGTCAGGCCCCGTGGCCTGCGAAGACATCAGGACGACGGACTTGCAAAAACGCTCCAGCACCTTCAGCAACGGATGCTGCGGAGAAAGACGGCCGTGAAACGTAAACCGAAGAAACGCGTTGCTCGACCGATGCACTCCGAAATCGGCGAGATACAGATACAGCAGCACCAGCACCAGCGCAACGGTGCCGATAATCGCCACCGCGTACCGCTGCGAACCGCACGCCATTCCCAGCACCAGCGCGCAGAAGAGAAACGCAATGTCCCGCGTATCTTTGATAATATTGCGAAACCGGATAATGGAAAGCGCTCCCATCAGCCCAACGGCTACGACAAAACTGCCTGCAATCGTGGCCATCACCAGCGCCACGACAATCGTAATCACAATCAAAGACTGGACAAACGATTTGGAATAAGACAGCCCGTGATGCGTAAAGGAATAGACCCACGCCAGCACCTGGCCGAGAACAAACGCCAGCAGTAGAGACAGAATCACCGCCCAGGCATCTGTATCCGACCGGCTCGAATACCCATCCAAAATGTGCCAGATTCGATCAATCATTCGAGGTAATACGGAAACACCGTCTGAAGACCGGCCTGTTTTGACTCCTTGACTGAGGTCACGTATTTCGACATTGAAGAACGATTCAGGTTAAACACATGCACCATCCGGCGAAGCCAGGCCGGGTAATTGTTTGTAAACTTAATTTCAAGAATCACGAACGGGATCGGAATCCGATGCCATCCGTGACCGTTCATCACCACCTCCGCCGCGGTGACTTTTTTATAACAAAGCTGTCGGTCAAACGTCACTCGAACCCGATGATCGCCCTGGCCTTCAAACGGCTCCCGCTGATACCGAACCAGCACAACCGGTCGGCCGAGGATCACCTGCTTGTAATACAGAAACTGATCGAGGGCTTCCTGTTCGGCCGGGCAGTCGGCCTGGTATCGCATCGAACCGTTCAGCACAGACGCCAGGTGCGGCCGCTCCACCCTGGCGCGGCTTTTCAGAATCACCTTATCTACACGGCGCTTGATCTCAAAAAAAACAGGATTCTCCGGATTGTCGTCATAAGCACGAATTCGCAGCTTAAAGCGATTGGCCTTCCCCGAAAGAGTTTCTTTGCAAAGATCCAGATTTCCCGAATCCAAATACAAGCTCGAAATCGGATATTGCCCTTCCGGATGCAGCACGGCATAACGATCCATCGGAAGGAAATTTTGTACATACGCCTTGATCGCGCGGGCTTTGCCCTCTGTAATTCGATATTTCAGCTCATACCGGCAAGAAAGCAAGTCCTGTTTGGGCCGGGATGAACGGGATACCGTTTCCAGCCGCTGTTTTTGTTGCGACGCTGCCGTCCCGGAAACAGGGCTGGTCTCCGAAGGATTAAGAATCGCCGGTAATGAAGAGGTTTCATCTCCCGTTAATTCGGCCGAACCGGGATCCGGTTTTCGGAGTCCCAAATTAACAAAACCATGTCGATGCGTGGTTTGTTTGTTTTTTTTTAATATGTCTTTAAAAAGTGCCATCTGATACCGTCTTAAACCCCACTTCGATGCATCCAATACGACTATCAGCTACACCCAATTAGCTCAACATTCTGCATCTGGTATTACCAAATTGCAGTCAACAATCAAGCTATCACACTCTTATTGAACGACCCGATAGGGAATTGCCCCTACCTGTGAAACAGGAAAATTACTTGTAAACAATCCTGACTTCAAAAAACAATATTTTCAAACACAATTCTAACAGAATTATAGCATAATCGTATAAAAAAATCAATCAATATCAAAACGAATAAAAGATAAAATAGTATTTATATATATATAGATAATAAAGATATGTAATTCTATATTAAAGAATTCGAGCAATTGCTGTTATTTTGGGCAAAATAAAAGAATATAGACACATAAATAAAGATATGATATAAATATATTATAGCGGATCAGAAAGATACCCGCACGGAAAAGAACTAATCACCTCCGCGCGGGTCTATCCATGTGTCAGCAGGAAATGAGTTATCTGACTTTATACTGCGATTTTATTGGACTCGCATCTCAATAATTTCTCATTACAGCCAATTCCCACGGCAGGTCATCGTAAACGAAATTGTCACCAATACCGTCCGCATCAAACGCCTGGAATACAAGATCCAGATTCAAATCATCGATTTCCATCTTCTGGTTATATCCCGAGCGGAGAAGCGTAAAATGACTGACCTGGTCATATTTGGACCGTGATCCGTCTTCGTTGTAAAGTCGGCCGGGGTCTCCGGCAAACTCGTTTCGCTGCGGCTCGACCCGGTCCCAGGGTCCCTCGATTCGGTCGGCCATCAATGCAAACATGAACCGATTACGGCTGTCCCAATACGGCGCCCTTGTCGGATGCGGACGCACCGCTTCGGCCAGGGCCAGGTATTTATCAGCGGATTTGACGTAATATACGCTTACCGCTTCGTGAAGACGCCACCGGCCCCTGGCATCTTCCCCCCACTCGGTCAGCACAGTCTCTCCCATCCCGTGGTCAGGCCCTCGCCCCATCCGCGAACGAACGGCCTTGTCAAGTCCCTGAGGAAATTCACCCAGCGGACATTCGATTCGAAACAGCGAACCCCGATGATCCGTGTAAAAAAGATGGGCTTTTTTCTCATCGCAAATGACCCGAAAATCAATCCAGAACTGCCCGGCCGGGGGAGGCGGAAGCAAATCCTTCGGGTTCGACCAGCCGTACACATTTTCAATATCCGGGTTTGTCAGGTAAATCGGAACCAGATCATACTTTTCCGGAACATTTCGATGCGCCACGATGTACCAGAGCTTGTGCGGTTCAAAATAAAAAACCTGCGGCGCAATGACCACTTCATTGACGATCGCGCTGAGATTGTAGCGTTTTGCGTGCTTGAGCTCTTCCAGCGAAGGGGCCGATACATAGCCGGTTCCCGAACGGCTGACGGGGACCGGAACCCCCTGCTCTTTTAAAGCCGCTGCCGTTTCGCGCTGAAATTTAGTCGTATAGAACAGATGATAATTCCCCTTGTAATAGACGATCGTCGGGTCCTTGACAGCCACATCGTCAAAGCTGCCTTTCGGCCCGGCCTGCAAAATGGGTTTGCTGACCGTCCATTTGTCATATTGCAGGGCATTCTTTTCAGCCCGGCAGCCCATCGTCACAGACATAAACATCCCGATCATGAGTAATCTGTTTAATCGCATTTTAAGACTCCTGTAAAAGTTTCCTGATTCTATGCCGCCTCAGTGGACATCCTTCATCTTGCTTCCGGGAAGGGTCCACCCGATTCTGTTGTTATAGGAGCCGGTCGGGGTACGCCGCGACTGGCCTTGCCAACTAATAATCCCTGCTCGTCAAATCCAATCGGATCAATACAGACAAACCGGTCAAAGTCCAGCTGGTCGGTTCGCTTCTGATGATAAACCAGCCACATTTGACCCCGGCCGTCTTTGATTACGCTGCCGTGCCCGGGACCAAAAACATGGCCCTCTCGGCGGACAATCGGGTTATTGACCGCCCGCCTGAACGGACCCATCGGACTGTCGGCAACCGCATATCCTATCGCGTAATCCGGCGATTTCGTATGCGTCCCGCTGTACAGCAGGTAATACTGCTGATTCTGCTTGAGCATCCACGGCCCTTCCGTCACCTTATCCTGTCGCATCTCCCAATCGCTTTCCGGCTGCAGGATGACAACGGGCCGGCCCTGCGGTTCCGTTGGACTTTTCATGGGCTGAACCGTGATCTTAAAACCGGGGAATTTCACATAATACAGGTAAAGCCGTCCGTCCTCATCACGGAACAGATGTCCGTCAATCGCACGGCTTACGAATGAACGCACATCCTCAAAAGGCCCCAGCGGACTGTCGGCAACGGCCGCGCCAACTTCTTCATTCACTGTCCAGTAAAGATAAAACCGGCCGGAATCCGGATCTTTCCAGACATCCGGCGCCATCACCCGGGCTCCTTCTCTGCGGTAAACAGCCGGGCCCGGCTCCCAGTGGACCAGGTCCCGGGACGTATACACGCGGTACCCCCCGGCGACCCCGCCCGTCGGGTACAGATAATACATACCCTCATGGAATAGAACCGATGGGTCCGCCAGGTGATCGATCACGGGATTGACATAAAAGTCTTTGTCCTGGCCGCCGGCCGCCTCAAGAAGTCCGACATCAATAAATTGTCCGCCTCTTTGATTCCCGCAGAAAACAGCCATTACATTTTTGCCTGTGCGGAGGGCATTTTTCCCGGCCGTTGACACATCACTGAGCGTATATTCATTTGTCCATCCGGACAAGCGGGCCGCCTCTGCGCCGTTAAGATAGACGGTCGCTTCATCATCGTGATGAATCGAAAGAAAAAGTGTTTCCAGGTCCGCCCGGGTCAGTTCAAATTCCCGGCGAAGCCATATTTCAGGCGTATTCCAGATCGTGCCTATGCGTGCCCCCCGGGTTCCTTCCGTGCCGAACCCGCCCGGTCCGGCTTTCCAGTCCGACGCGTCAAAATCAGGCAGCACCCATCCCGGGGACGGTTTTTCAAACGTATAGTCCCATGAACATGACCCTGCCCCGGCATTGGGCAGCACTGTCCTGACAACCGGAGGGCTTTTATACAAGCTCCGATTCAGAGGGGCAATCACGTCCGGAGCCATTTTTATCACCGCCCTGTCGTAGGTCATCAGGCCGTTTACCTCGACTTCCACATCCGTCGTCTGGGTATAGACCGCAGCCGCCAGACCTTCCCCCACCAGATAATTCAGTTTCCGGATCAGTTCCGCATAGGCCTCCGTCAGGGCCTCCGCTGTTGTATAGCTCCGGTATCCCCACATGTCTTCATCCTGCCAGGTGTGTCCGCTGACCGGCAGCCCCAGCCCCCCGAACTCGCCGAGAACAACGGCCCGGTCTTCCTCGAGGGCCGGCTTTGCCGGGCCGGGATACTGATGAACATCATGGATATCGCCGACCTTTCGATCTGTCCAGCCGCTGGCATTAATAACCAGCCGCGTCGGATCCAGTTCCTTCGTCCACTCCGTAATGCGGCGCGTATCGAACTGCCCCCACCCCTCATTAAAAGGTACCCACGTCACAATGCTCGGATGATTGCCGAATGACTCAATGAGTCTCCGGTATTCATATTCATATTGCTGTGCCGAATGCGGACTTCGATTCAGGTCGGGCATGTCGTGTCCAATGTGCCCGTCCCCGTTGGGCATATCCTGCCAGACCAGGACCCCGATTCGATCGCACCAGAAATAGAACCGCTGGGGCTCGACCTTGACATGCTTGCGAAGCATATTAAAACCCAGTTTTTTGGTCATCTCCACATCATACCGCAGCGCCGCATCGGTCGGGGCCGTATAGAGACCGTCCGGCCACCAGCCCTGATCCAGCAGGCCGTACTGAAACAGCGGCTGATGATTCAAAAACAGCCGATTGATGCCGCCGGCATCCTTTTTCATCTCAATCTTGCGCATTCCGAAATAGCTTCTGACTTCATCAACAACCTCCGCGCCGCGTGTCAGACGAACAACCAGGTCATACAGAAACGGATCATCCGGCGACCACAGGCGGGGATCGGCGATATCCACCGTCACCGTTTTATTCGAGGCGGCTGCCTTTGCGGAAAAGCCGCCGCCCGTAACGACAGCCGTAACAGACAGATTCTCGGCCTCTCCGCGGGCGGCTGCTTCGATGACAACACGGCCGCGATCGAGATCCGGAGTGATCTTCAGCCCGGCCATTGAGGTCTCAGGAACCGGCTCCAGCCAAACCGTCTGCCAGATCCCGGTTACCGAAGTGTACCAGATCCCCTTCGGATCCCTAACCTGTTTGCCGCGCGGCTGATATCCCGCGTCCGTAGGATCCCAGACGGAAACAACAAGCTCCTGCGATCCGCTGCCTCGCAGCGCACGGGTGATATCCAGTGAAAACGGATCGTATCCCCCCTGGTGCCTGCCCATGTGCATACCGTTAACCCAGACATCCGTCTGCCAGTCCGCCGCGCCAAAATGCAGCAGGAGCCGCCGGTTCCGCCATGCCGCCGGCCGCTCAAACGTCCGCCGGTACCAGAGCCGCTTGTCGGCCCCTACACGCCTGCCGACGCCTGACAGCGCCGATTCAACGGGATAGGGCACGAGGATGCGGCCTTCATACACATCGGGACACTCCGCCGTGCGGGGCAATATCGCATACTCCCACAAGCCGTTCAGGTTCAGCCAGTCCGGCCGCACCATCAGCGGACGCGGATACTCCGGCAGCGCGTTATCCGGCGAAAGCTCCGCCGCCCAGCGCGTCATAATCTTCCCTTCCACCGGTCTCCAGTCCCCGGGGCAAAGCCCGCTAAAAACACAACCAATCACCGCACAGGCAAATAACCTCATACAAACCTCCCTGCAAGCATAACCCAATCAGATCGTTCCTTATCCGTTCACTTGTTTTTCATAATGGCCAGTTCCCAGGGCAGCCGGTCATAGTGATAATCAGGCGGCGTATCGGATGCGTCAAAGGACTGGAAAATCATTTGAACAGCGTTCAGGTCTTCAATTTCCAGCCGCTGATTGTACCCGGCACGAATGATCTCCGGATGACTGACCTGCGTATAGCGGCATCGCCCGCCGTCTTCACGCCGCAGCGATTTGGACTGGGCCCAGTATTCATTTTCTTCGCGTTCAATCCTCCTCCAGGGCCCTTCCAGCCGGTCTGCTTCCAATCCGATGACAAATCGCTTTCTTGAATCCAGGGGATACGGATTCGTTCCCTCGCCGCGACGATAAGCGCATTCGGCCAGCATGAAATACGTATTGGTTTTTTTAACACGATAAACATGCTGGGCCTCAAACATTCTCCAGTATCCCTTCTCATCCTGCCCGGAAATCACAAACGCCTCCTCTTCAGCGGCCTCCGCAAGCCCGGCCGGAAAAGTCTCAATCGGGCACTGCATCCTCAGCACCGCTCCCTTCTGGTTGGAATAGAAAAAGTGAGCATTCGTGTCATCACAAATAACCCAGAAATCAATCCAGAATTCATCCCGCGTTTTCCCCGTCCGGATTAATTCCGGCGCAGACCATCCATACACATTTTCAATATCCGGATTGGTGCTGTAAACCGGGGCCAGATCGGTACCGCTCGTCACCTTGATATGCCCCACCAGATACCACAGCTTGTGCGGCTCAAAATAAAACACCTGCGGAGCAATGAATTCCTTGCCCAGGATCTCGGCCATTTCATATCGCCGGGCCTGATTGAGTCCCTCCAGCGTCTGTGCCGAGACATATCCCAGTGCCGTTCGGTATTTTCGATCCGTTATTTTTTGCTTGGATGTATAAAACAAATGGTATCGACCCTTATAGAATACAATCGAAGGGTCTTTGACGGCCACATCATCAAAGGCCCCCTCCGGCCCGGCCTGAAACACCGGACCGCGGACGGTCCATTGGTCATACGAATACGATCCGGAATCCAGCGACGCATGACAGCCCGTCATGCAAACAATTGTGACGGCCGCCGTAAATAAGCTCATCATTCCAATCATCCTGCGCATAAGAAAACTCCTGATAAAAATAACTTGTTCATTCAATTATCATCCCCTCATTATTGTACGGAAAACCGGAGCAGGCACGTCTCTTCGTACCGCTCTCCGGGTTTCAAAATCGCAGTGGGAAAATACGACTTGTTGGGGGAATCGGGGAAGTGCTGCGTTTCCAGACACAGCGCATGGTATTTTTTATAACGAACGCCGTCTTTTCCCGTCACGGTACCATCCAGAAAGTTACCGGAATAAAACTGGATTCCGGGCTGCGTGGTCAGGATTTCCATCCTGCGTCCGCTTTGCGGGTCATACAGCACCGCCGCCCGGTTCAGCCCCCGATCACACCCCGGTTTGCTGAGCACATAGTTGTGGTCATATCCGCCCGCGACCCGGTCAATCCGGGATCCGATTGCGGCCGGCTTCGTAAAGTCCATCGGCGTTCCCTGAACACGGAGAATTTCGCCGGTCGGGATCAGGCCGTCATCCACCGGCAGATAGTAATCGGCATTGAGCGTCAGCTTATGCTCTAAAATATCCCGCTTGGCGCCCCCCGACAGATTCCAGAATGTATGATTGGTCAGATTCACCGGAGTCGGCTTATCCGTTGCCGCCTCATAATCAATCCGCAGTTCATTGTCATTCGTCAGGGTATACACAACCGTACATTCCAGGTTGCCGGGATATCCCTCTTCGCCGTCGCGGCTCCTGTAACGAAGCCGAACGCCCGCAGAAGAATCTGTGCGGAACGCCTCGCTGTCCCAGACGACTTTATTAAAACCCTTCACCCCGCCGTGCAGGTGATTTTCATTGTTGTTCGTTGCCAGCGTATATTCGGCTCCGTCCAGAATGAACTTTCCCTTAGCAATCCGATTGGCATATCTGCCGATCGTGGCGCCGAAGTAATTTCGATTTCGCACATACTCATCCAGCTCTGCATACCCAAGGGTCACATCCTCGGCCTTTCCGTGCCGATCCGGCAGTTCCAATGAATACAAAATCGCCCCGTAATCCATAATTTGTGCTTTTACGCCCCGGCTGTTGCGCAGCGTATACAGCGTAATCGGTTTGCCGTCCGCAACACCGAAATGCCGCGTATCGATCCTGTCCCCGGACCGAATCGCCGGCCCGGAACAAGATGAAAATACCGCCGCCAAACAGAGCAGCGGCAGAACCCGGAATAAAATTTGTTGTGTCTGCATTGGCCTGTCCTTTATCAAATGTATCAATGGCTTACACCCTGTCCGGGCCGCTGAGAGCCGCCAAATCACCGGCAGCAGCCGTCCGGATTGTCCTGTCATGTCTCGCGGATCAGGGAAACCCGACCTGCAGCCAGCTTTCGGCACAGGCCGCCAGGTCATGAATTGTAACCTCGCCGCTTTGATCCAAATCGGCCCCTCGGCACCACTGATTGTCCGCCGCACAGGTCTCTTGAAGCCAGTGGCCGGCAAACAGAGAAA
The DNA here is from genome assembly GCA_018433925.1 of Phycisphaerae bacterium. Taxonomy (GTDB): domain Bacteria; phylum Planctomycetota; class Phycisphaerae; order Sedimentisphaerales; family Anaerohalosphaeraceae; genus JAHDQI01. The sequence continues at coordinate 10,451 of JAHDQI010000221.1, forward strand.
AACCGGTTAAGTTAATATCCGAAATATCAACCCGAACCACCGAGCAGGCCGGCAGGTCAACTGTCATCACCCCGCCTTCCACCAGAAGAGAATGATTCGTTATCTGAAATTGCCGGGGCATTTCCCAGGTTTGCGCAGCCATGCAATGGGGCGTGTAATCCAGGAAATCCTCACCCACGGAAAAAACTGAAAGATGGGCCTGCCTGGGTCCTGTCATTGTCTCCAGTTCAATCGCCGTCTGGTAGCCGGAAGTAAGAGAACGGTTGATAAGGAACAATACGATTTGATTGTTGTCGATATCCCGAAGAGCGACTGCATCTAAATAGGGAAGATCGCTGACGGTCTGCATCTGGGTCACCGGTCGGGCCATATCAAAGGTATCGCAAACCACCTCGGTTTCAAGAAGCCGGTCAGCGCTGACCTGGCTGTATAATCGGGCGACCGCATTCCGCGGAGAGGGCGGCACCTCCCGGCTGTTGATAAAAGCGCTGAAATCATGGCTGCAACTGATCCGTGCAAAATCGCCGTTGCGGAGAAACACATTCAGCATTCCGGCATAAAAGACGGCATTGGCCTGCGACCAGGAATGCGGCAGTCGAGGAGTTCGCACAGTCAGGTACTGCGCCCACTCGGTAACCGCAAGCTTTACATCCGGCAGGTCATACTGCTCCGGCTTGGTCAGCTCCCTGATTGAGCCGACCACAACCGTTTCATATTGGCTTGGATACGAAAGATAAATCTCGGCCAGATGAGTCAGGTCCCAAAGTTCCAAATCGCTTTCGTTGCGAATTCCCCGAACATATCGATGAATATCCATAGTATCCATCTTGTCACCGATGATCTGAAAAAGCGTCTTGTTCCATGCATTCTCGTCATCGGTATGATACCCCGGATCCCGGCCCATCGCCATCATTTTAATCGTGGGATCGGCGGCCTTCATCGCGTCATAATAATCCAGGTACCGGGTCGCATAGTCGGCCGCATCGGTATGCCCGATTTGATAGCTGCCGTACACCTCATTGCCCACCTGCCAGATTTCAATCGCATAGGGATCATACCGACCGTTTTGGGCCCGCAGCGCCCCGTAATAGGTCGTTTCAGGACAGCCGTTTACATACTCAACCCACGCGGCCGCCTCCGAAACCGAAGCATAGCCGAATCCCACACAAATGATCGGCGTCAGGCCCGCAATCTCGCAAAACTCCAGAAACTCATCCGTTCCCACATGGTTATTTTCAAGACCCGCCCAGGCGAGATTCGGCCGGGTCGGCCGCTGATCGACAGGACCAATCCCATCCTGCCAGTGATACCCGCTGGCAAAATTCCCACCCGGCCACCGGATCGTTGTCACGCCTGCATCCCGCAACACCTCAATCGTCTCCGGGTTATAACAGCCGTTTACGGCATCGGTCGGAAAAATCGTCATCTGGTCAAGCAGAAGCATTCCGGAATCGCGGGTAACCACCGCCAGTTCATAGATGCCCTGCCGGCCATAACGCCTTGAGGCGGCCCGATGACCGCGGAGATTCAAAAGCCCTTCGACGGGCTGCCACTGCGACGAAGCCGGAAACGAAACGCTGTCCACAATCTCTTTGGTTCCATAATCTCTCAGCAGAATTTCGATTTGCTCAACCGTTTCCTCCGCCTTCACGAAGAGCCGAACCCGATACTGATCGGTGCGGTAATCCGGAAGCATGATTCGTTGGGCTACGCCGACCGGGGCGTCTCCTGTGCCCATCGTGTGAACGATCTTCTGGGCAGTCTCTGAATTCAACGAATCCGAAGACAATTCAAACAACGGATTGGATTCAACGCCGAACGGCTCCCACGGGTAAGCAACTCCTTCGGTCTCTTCAACATCACGAAAGACCAGCCATTCCTTGACATCCTTGGCCGGAGTCGGAGAGCTCTCATCCTTATGATACCACGGCTCAAACGAGGTATTAACCAGATACTGCTCATAAATCCCCGGGTACACATCGCTGCCGTGATGCTCAAAAAAACGTCCCCAGAGCCGCCGATCGGCCGACCAGGAAGAGTACCTGTCGACCTTGACCTTTACGGACGCTTCTTTGCTGAGCATCTGTGCTGAAACGATGGTCGTATCCTCGGTACTGTCATATTCAATCCGCACCTGACCGGTACCGTTATAGGCCATGACCATTCCGGCATCGACAGCTTCCTGAATGCTCACAGACACATCCGAATCAAGAATCAGCTTCCCGTCGCTCCGGATATTAATACTGCCGTTTGCCCGGAGCGTCAATGCTCCCGCTCGAATCGTTCCGCCATCAAGCTGCACGTGGCCGCCCCGGCTGTCCCATCCCCCGATTCTCAGCTCCGTCCCGATCTCCAGCAGGCCGTCATGCATCTCCAGAATCGCCCGCCCTTTTGACGTACCCGCGATCAGCCAGAACTCCTCGCTCACTGAAAGCGCTCCTCCTTCCATGGTCATCACCGTAGTCTGGGAGTCCGGCGGTTCAAAACGAATCCCCCTGGCCACAAGGGTTTCATAGCCGGGCGGAGGCGTCATGTCGGCCGTAATGACCGGACCTCTCTTGCCGACGGCCAGTTCCCGGATACTGACCCTCGTCTCATCGTTTTCCGGCATACTGCCGCTCGACCAGTTCTGTCCGGTCGTCCACAGACTGTCAACCCCCTGGTCATTCCACTCCTGTTGGAATATCGCGGTATCCGCAACGGCTCGAAGGGTTGTAAACCCGGCTAGGGTCTGGTCAAAATCATAAACAACGGCGCCATTTCCGCCAAATGCCGTAATGGCGCCTTCCTGGATATAGCCCTGAATGGCCGCAGTCTGGTCTCCCGACACATGAAAGACCGCCGCCTCGCTGCTGATGTCCAGAAGACCAGAGCCGGAGAAGATCGTAAGGCCGCCTGTATGAACCGCCGCGTCACCGGAAAGCAACAGCCGGCCTGGATACCCCGAACCGATTCGGATTTGATCAAGCGTGGTAAGGGTCCCGCCGCTCATGTTGATTACCGCCAGGCCGCTGCCGGCTCCCGCCCCCAGGCGAATGCCGTCCCCGCCGCTGTTCTGGCTGCAATACAGTGACCCGCCCGTCATTTCTACCTCGATGTACCCGGCCGCCGCCTCCAGCGCCAGCATTTTGATCTCGATGTCCATTCCCTCGCGGATCACCGGCCCCCGCCCCCCCGCTGCCAGGTCCGCATAACGGATATACGTCGTATCACTGGAAACCGGAGGCGCATTGCCGTACCCGGCATCCCAGTTGGCCGCGGTTGTCCAATCGCTGCCGGGCCCGCCATCCGTCCAGCGGGCCACCGCAAAAAGATCACATGGTATAAATACCGCAAAAAGTGCGATCAGGGAAATCGTCTGCTTATTCATAGTCCATTACCTTACGCTGCTCTTAAATCTCATTCAGCCACTGCAAAGCATACTCGGCAAAATCCGCCAGGCCCGCAAAACCATCCCGGTCAAAATCAGCCCCGCGGCACCAGGTATTCTCATCACGGCAGTCTCCCCGAAGCCATTGTCCGGCAAAAACAGAAAGATCCGCGGCATCCACCTTCCAGTCAGAGTTCAGATCCCCGCTCGATTGGCGGATTTGAAAATTGTCTACCACGCAGGAAATCCGGTTATCCGCGTTGCTCGTATAGGCCGTGATCAAAACAAAATAATCGCTGTCCTTCAGCCCCGGCGCCAGAACCTGACCCCGCTTGATGTCATCGAGATAATACTCCGCCAGCCCGTCGGCATTGTGAAATTTGACCTTCAGAGTGCCTGATGCGGCGGAAAACGGAATCGAAGAAACCGTCACCACCCCATCGTTGCAGACAACCGTCTCCAATTTGTCCCCATCCTGATCATCAGTCTGCCGGACCTCAAACCAGTTATATAAATCCTTCCGCAGGCGAAGTCCGATCGCCGCCCGCGCTACCCCCGTCGCATGGGCCAGCAAAGAATCAAAATCAAACTCCGCCATGCTGTTGCCCCATATCGGCCGGTTGTATTTCAGGCCCCGGCCATACCAGACACTATCGTCATCGCCTTTTTCACTTCCGGAAAACTGCAACCGGCCATTCGATTCCTGGATCACAATATCCGGCAAAGTATTATGCTGCTCTTTGGTGATATCCTGCTTGTGCAGCGGTACCTGCCGCCAGAGCGGGCGAAACAGCCCATCCTCAAACGCATCCGCCATCAAAACCTCTTCGGCCGGGCTGTTCCCATATTGAGACCCCAGCCGAAACGCAGTCATCCCGTTAAAGACCGCCGATCCATTTTCCGTAAACAGCCCGACCTGCGCAGAAGACCAGGCATCCGGAACCGTAGCCTTCAGCTTTCCATCGACAAATATCCGGATGCCGTCTTCCCGCCGGATCAGTCGCAGATTATAACTGTTTGCGGCGTCCACAGAACAATCAAAAAATTCTGTCTCGACGCCGCCGCATTTGCCCAACCCAACCAGTCGGTTTTCAATCAGATCAATCCCCGCCTTCAGCCAGTTTTGTGCATCCGTATACACCGCATACAGACCCATCCGATGAACGTTTCCATCCGGCAAAACCGTTGATGAACTCGTCATTTGGGCCATAAATTCATATTGCTTTAGCAAGTCCCCTTTAAAAATACGGCCGCTCCCTTCTTCATCAGATGACTCCAGCCCGTCCGGGCCGACCTGCCAGGTGCCGCCGGACGCAGTTCCGCAGGCCGCCTGTCCCCAGCCCGTGATGCCATGATCCCATTCATCCCAGCCAATAGTATAAATAAATCCGTCAAACGAGGCACGTGCTTCCTGGGTATAAAGCCCCGGCAGCCCCTCCCCTGCAAAATTCGTCGAAATCACAGGATTTGCAGGCGCCGGACGCTGGTCAATCCAGACATCAAACCGATTATGATTTTTTGTAACCCGTATATTATGATAGATATTATAATCAAACTCTGCTGGCAGAGGATACCCAACGACTGTGGCTGCCCCTGCTTCCATTTTGTATGAATACCAGGCCCCGTTCTTTTGATCCAGCGCCACCGCCAGCCAGTTGTCCGCATCCTCGTAGTAGGCCATAAGCCCCGCTTTTTCTCCGGGCGGATACACATCGGTCAGCTTGATATTGACCTCCGCCAGGTAGTGCCGGGCAGGCTGACTCCTGCAAATCGCCATGTTGTGCGAGCCGGCGGGCTGAGTTTGCCGCCCCTGACCGTTCGAAACATCCCATACCCCTGACAGGATGTTCCAGTGGCCGGCCAGGGCCGTTCCTTCATGAAACAGATCTCCCAGCGTCGGTGCTGCCGGCGGCGGGGTATACGTCCCTTCCGAATAGTCCGGCAGATTGCAGCTCGGCCCGGTCACATGAAGCGTGCGGTCAAAAAACAAAATACGATCAATGGCCTGACTTTTCGCACTGTCGTCATACCTGGCAAAATACACCAGCCACCACTCAAAGCCGTTCGGACCGCGCACCACACTGGGCTGACCGATATGGGTGATCGAACGGCCGCCCCGCGTCGCTGAGGCAAGCACGGGATCGGGATATTTGTCCGCATTCGTAAATCCAAGCGGACTGTCGCTGACCGCGCAGCCGATCGAATAATTCGGATTCCACGTGGCATTGGCGTTATAGAGCATGTAATACTTACCGCGATACGTGATCACGAAAGCCGCTTCATTGACCCGCTCCGGGCCGACCCATTCCCAGGCCGGATACCCGGTTGACGGCAGCCAGAGCAATTTCTGATCCGTCCCCGTCAAGGTCCACGGATCCGTCATGGGCTGGCCGTAAACGGTGTTTCCATGAGGAAATTTTACCGTATAGAAATAGCAGGAACCGTCATCATCCCGAAAAAGATGCGCATCGATATAGTCGGCAAAATGCGTGCTTGTCACCGGTTCCGTATAAGCGCTGAGCGGGTCGTCTTGCGTCACCGCGTGCCCGATGTGCCTGACCCCGATGTCGCTGCGATTGACCGACCAGTACAGATGAAACACCCCATCCTGGTAGGAAATATCACAGGCGTGAATCTCATTGTCCTCCCCCGCCTCGCCCACAGCCCACTCATTATTCATGGAAAAGACATGCTCTCGCGGACCCCAGTTGACCAGGTTGTCCGACCGTCTCATGTCGCCGCTGCTGCCGGTACCGAGGATGTAATACTCCCCGTTGTACTTCATCACCCCGCTGTCAGCCAGTTTATAAATCACGGGATTGGGAACCGCATGGCCCATCGGCGACTGCCTCTCCGTGCCGCCGACAGTCCATATCACGGTCTTTCCCGGTTCGCTTTCGTCATAGTCATAGCGGATCTTGTCCGCCTCTCCGGCACCGGTCAACACCCCGGCATCCAGATACCCCTCAATCACCGTTCGATGATCCCCGGCAAGGATGATCCGGGCACTATCCCGCAAGTCAACAACACTGTCCGTATCGACGGCAATCAGCAGGGCCCGCGCGGAGACGGTCGCGTCATTGGACATGTACATTTCCCCGGTATAGCCATACCCCACGCGAACCAACCCGTCGGCGCCGTTGTCCTGATCCACCGTCAGCAGGCCGCCGCTCATGACAAAGACGGCCCTGCCGCTGCCGGACCCTGCGCCAAGGCGAAAATAACAGTTCGTCGCCCCGGGATGGTAAAGCGTCAGCGTCCCCCCTGTCATGGTGATCTCCACCACGGATCCGCTGCCGACTTCCACAGACAAATTTCGGGCCACGGCATGGATCCCGTCCTGGATCAATGGCCCCTGCCCCCCGGAAACCAGGTCTGAAAACCGGACATATGTCGTATCCGAGGACGTCGGCGGCCGGTAGGAACTGGCGGCTGTCCAGTTGTTCGGATTGTTCCAGAGATGATCGCCGCCCCCATCATTCCAGTAAGCCACAGAAAAGACATCACACGACAAAGCCAGTACGATCATCAATGAGGTAATCTGAATCCTGCGCAATACGCTCTCCCGCTCAAAAAGAGATGGCAAACCGGTTCCGATCAATATTACCACCAGAAATAGGGACTGTTAGATTTTTTATACCGCAGGCCCATCCGGTCAAAATGCCGCCATTCCACATGGTTGTCAACAAACAGAATATTGCCCCCGGCCGGCTTGAGATTTCGGGCCATATGGCTGGTCTTATTCTGGTCCCCGATAACGGCCAGAAAATCATGGTCGTCCGAGTTATACTCCTCCGAACCGACCAGTTCCGAAAGCGTCGAATCCGCAACCAGTTCCACGGTTCCGGCGTTGGATACGTCCGTCATTTTCGCGATGAAATTCCGCTTTGGCTGATCGAGAGGGTCATTGCCGTTGACCTGAATCGGGCCCTTCAGCCAGGTCCCTCTCTCAATCATCCAGACATATTGCGTCACCCGATACCCGCCGTATTCGAGATTGACCCGGTAATTCCACTTCCGTTCGAGTTCGTCCGGTGTGAGATAATTGGACGGGCAATAAAACGTTTCCTTCGTTCCCCCGCTGTTCATCACTTCGTCCACAATCCGCACCGAGGCATCCCACATCCAGTGCGACTGATCATACCGGTCCGCCGGAAACCTGCCGTCATTGCCATGCGCATAAACCGCCAGGGCCAGCCCCACCTGTTTGAGGTTATTGCCGCAGACCGACCGTCGCGCAAACTCCTTGGCCTTATTCAGCGAAGGCAGAAGAATGCTCAGCAATGTAGCGATCACCGCAATGACCACCAGCAGTTCGATCAGAGTAAATCCCTTGGCAGCAGTTTTCATATAAACCTCTCTCTATCAAATAATACGTTCCGTCCGTTCCTTCCGGATCAATTCGTGTGCCCGGCATACCCGTCCGCCGGGCACACGAAAAAAACAGCATTGGGCGATCAGGGCACGGGAATCGGCGCCGTCAGCGCATACTCCTCAAGCCACTTGGCAGCGATCGCAGCAAAGTCATTCAGGTCAATTATACAATCCCCCGTTAAATCTTCCGGATTCAGCGCCGCCTGCCCCGCTCCGATCCGGGCCGCCTGGCAGGCATCCGCATACACGTTGATGACCACCGCGTCAGATACAGACGGATTGGATTCATCCTGCACAGTCACGGTCAGCGATACCGCACCCGCGGGGTAATCCACAGAAACGGTCGGATTGGCAATCGAAGGATCGGAAAAGACCGCATTCGGATCATCGGCCTCCCACAAAATCGTCAAATCCGAAGCGCCGTCGTCGTCGATCACAGCGCTGAGCGATACGGGTTCATCCGCCCACGTAATCATATCCGGCCCGCCGCTGACGGAAGGAGGCAGATCTTCCACCGCGTAAAACAGGTAGACAAATCCTTCGGTCACTGAGGACGGCTCGGTCGTGCCGTAAATATAAGAATCCACCTGCCAGTAGTAGGTTCCTTCCACAGGGGCCTGTACCGTCGTGCTGGTCATATTCTGGCCGAGGGTGACCACTTTCTCATAGGTCGCCGGATTCAGCTTATTGGGATCGGTCCCAAACCAGACATCCACATAGACATCATCACCCGGCATGTTCGGTTCATAATTCGTCCAGTTCAGTTCAACATCACCGGCCACGACATATTCACCCATGCCGGGACTGACGATCCCCGGAACGCCCCGAATGGTCGTAAAGCCCGGGTTCGTCACGTCATAGTCCACCAGAACCGTTCCGCTTCCGCCCCAGGCCGTCAGCGTTCCGGCTCCAATATAACCCTGCATGGCCGATCTTTTATCGCCGGCCAGGATAATCTGGGCATTGTCCCTCAAATCAACAAAACTGTCCGTATCAACAGCAATCAACAGGGACAGCGCATAGACGGTCGCGTCATTGGACATGTGCATTTCCGCGGTATAGCCATACCCCACGCGAACATATCCATTGGCCCCGTTATCCTGGTTGACAGTCAGCACGCCGCCGCTCATATTGAAAACGGCTTTGCCGCTGCTCGTTCCGGCTCCAAAGCGGAAATAACAATTTGTGGCGCCGGGACTGTAGATCGTCAGCGTCCCCCCGGTCATCGTCAACTCAATCAGATCTCCGCTGCCGACTTCCACGGACAAATTCCGCACCGTAGCATCGATCCCGTCCTGGATGATCGGTCCCTGGCCGCCTGCGACCATATCCGAATATCGGATAAACGTCGTATCCGAGTGAACAGGCGGACGATAAGAACTGTCCAGCGTCCAGTTGTCCGGATTGCTCCACAGAGAATTGCTGCCGGCATCATTCCAATAAGAGGCAGAATACGCAGACCCGGCCAGGGTCAATACCGCAATCAATAACAGATTCATCCATTTTTTCATAATTCATTCTCCTGATTATCGTTTACCGTTTTCTGTACGAAAAGATCAATCCGCCCAGCCCCAGCAGCGCCAGCGTGCCGGGTTCCGGTATCGCCGTAATGGTAGTCAAATTCGCCTGTGAATCATAGCCATACGCCACATTTTTGACCGTACCGCCGTTTGAGGTCAGTACCTCGGCCGCGATGAAACCCTCAATCGCCGCCGTTTTGTCGCCGGCCAGAATAATTCGGGCGTTATCACTCAAATCGACGAGACTGCCCGTATCGACGGCAATCAGCAGATCCAGCGCCGTAATCGTCGCATCATTGGACATGTGCATCTGGCCGGTGTAGCCATATCCCACGCGAACGTAGCCGTTGGCCCCGTTGTCCTGGTTGACCGTCAGCTCGCCGCCGCTCATATTGAAAACGACCGTGCCGCTGCTGGCCCCCGCCCCCAGGCGGAAATAACAGTTCGTAGACCCGGGATTATAGATCGTCAGCGACCCCCCGGTCATCGTCATCTCAACCAGCGATCCGCTGCCGACTTCCACGGACAAATTCCGCACTGTAGCATCGATCCCGTCCTGGATCAGGGGCCCCTGGCCGCCCGCTACCAGATCCGAGTACCTGATATAGGTCGTATCCGCAGCCAGCGGCGGCGCGTTGCTGCTGGCCGCCGTCCAGTTATCCGGATTGCTCCACAGGTGATCACTGCCGGCGTCGCTCCAGTTCGAAGCACCCCATGCGCCGCTCGAAAAGACAACTAACAATACTGTCACAACCAACATGTTCATCAGCTTTTCCATCTTTCCACTCCTCATAAAAGTTAACATGTAATTAGAACTCTTTTCAAGTCCATGAGTTCGCTGCCACACCTCACACGATATTTATTCGATTTTCAAAACGGGATTTCCCCACACACACCAGTCATTATAACGCGGCCCTTCCTCCTGTTCTTCCACTGAAGCAGGGGCCGGGCCTTCCGTGGTAACCAGCGTTAGAAATTGATCTGAATCGGAAAGCGGGATCGTTACCGTTTCCGCCTGGTGAATCGTCACGTTTCTTCGACTGAACCTGAGTTCACCGTCCACCAGAATCCAAAAATCGGCATACGGCTGCACAAGCTTGTTCGCGTAGGAATCCGAAATCCCATATACAGCACGAAACTCCGTGATGGAACGGTCCGGAAACGATTGCCGGATCGCATGAAGGTCAAAGGTAATTCCCAGGTTTGAATGCATCAGCAAAGCCGGCTGCTCGGCGGTCCCGTACAGGATTCCATCCAGTACAATCGAGCGGCCTTTTTCCGCTTCCCAGTTGATTACACCGTACCAGTATTCTCCCGTAGTAACCGGAGCCCCTTCAAATACATGGCCCGCGGAACTGATCTCAATCGGCCCGTTCCGGCCATTCGGCACAAAAATCCCGTCAATATAAGAACTGGACAAGACCGGCTTGTATTCGGTATCGTCTGTTCTATATCCGGGGCCTCCGCGATCCCCCGGAAAGACGGTCAATGGAGCCGTCATGCCCACCTGAGGATCGATACAGGAACCGCGTACACCGCCGCCCAGCCCATTGCCGCCTCCGACAAGATCCGCCAGACTGACGGTGCCCTGCCCGCGCCAGATGGTATTTGTTTCCGAATGAATCGAGCGTACAAAGGCCTCGCTGCGGATCGGAATCTCCTCAATCCGGCCGCCGTCGGAAGCAATCCGCCGGGCCTGTTCCTGCAATACTGTCTGGCTGCTTTTGGCCAGCCAGGAACTGCCCGAAACCAGCGTGGTCTTGCCATCATAAACATGCAGTTCAATCTCCCCTTCGACCTCCGCCTGAATCCCGAACTCCGTCCCCAGATCAATGATCTTTGAATTGGGGGCGTTGACCGTAAACCCGATGCCCTGCGGGGAAACCCGGGCATAGGCCCGGCCGAAATCCAGTTGCAGGTCCGCGTTGGGCATCAGCTCAAACCCGGCGGGTCCTTCAATCGTCAGGGCAACTCCCTGGTCGGTCAGGATCGAAACAATCCCTTTGGCCAGATAAAACGGCTGATTGCTGAAAATACGGTCCTTGTTGTGGATCGACAGCCCTGAGTCCGCCCATTTGACATCCAAACTGTCGGTCAGGGTTCCCACCTCAACGCCGACGCTGCGGGGAGACAAGTGAGCGTAAGCAATCAAAAAGAGCAAGGCCGCCGCGGAAAGAAATAACGTGTACAGGGAAAGCTTGCTGACTTTTGTGGGATTTTTTCGATCCACCATCGTCTCCGCCTGTTCGGGCTGCGGTTCGTCGGGGGGCAATTCCACCGACGGGGCATTCTTTTCCTGCCGTTTCAGCGCGTCCCAGACCGCCACGTCAAAATGACTGTCCAGCGAGGAGCCGTACGCATGCTCATTCTGCCCTGCAATCTGGTTTCGGATAATCGCGTAATCCTGCAAAAGACCTTGATAGACCCGGACGGCGTTTGGGTCCTGGCGGGACCATTCGATCAGGATATCGCGCTGGGCATCGTTCAGATCGTTATCCAGCAGGCGAATCAGAAGGGTTTGTATATCCTTGTCTTTTGTCAGGTTCGGCATTTACAGATCCAACAGAGTTCCATAACGTTCCATACAGCCGCGAAGGGCCTTGATGATATTCGAATAACTGTGATACAGACTGTCCAGCGAGCGGCCCGTGGTTTGAGAGATTTTTTTTATCGAAATGTCTTTTTTGAATCGCATGGAAAGGAGGGTTTTGTTTTTTTCGGAAAGTTTTTCGAGGCAAAACTGAAGGGCTTCCGATCGACGCGAGGCCTCCTTCGATTTCTTCTCCGCGTACCGGGACACCTCATCATAAAAACGGTCATCAAAAATCATCCGGGTATTCCTGTTCTTGCGCAAAAACTCCAGCGATTTATTCCGGGCAATCGTAATCGCCCAGGCCCCGAAACTTGTCCCTTCCTCAAATTGATCGAATTTCTCCAGCAGAATGGTGGCCGTTTCCTGGAGAAGATCCTCCGCGTCATTGGCATTGTGAACCACGGTCAGCAAATAAGAATACAATCGGACCTGAACGCTGTTGTATAACTTGAAAAAGCGTGAATTTCTCGAATAATTATTTGTCATCAATCCGCATCCCGATTCTAATTGATTGCTTCAGTACTATATGATTTTTATAGGAGTTTTCTGAAAAAAAATCTGAAAAAACTGTTTTTTTTCACATGGATCGACGATCTCGGCCCAAACGTATCGTTTTCGGATTTCTCCCAATTTCTGCAAGGAAACAATTATGATATTTGCAGGTATTCATAGGATGCTATATCGCTATTGCACTATGAGCCGTCGGGGGGAGGCGATTTGATGAACTGTATTTGATAAAACGCTGAAAACCGCATTTGGGGGCTGGAAACGCGGTTTTTTAGGTATTTTTCCTGACGCCAAGTTTGTCCGTTCCTTTTCCTTTTTTGTCCCCTCTTTGTTCTGTTTTGTCCGCTTTTTGTCCAAAAATTGCCGCTTTTTTTCCTGTTTTTTCCGAGTTTTGCCACGATTTTGGCAGTTTTGAATTGTGGAAATCGCCTTCGGCGAAAGCTAATTTTAAACCCCCTCCCTTTCGGTGCCGGCCCTTCGTAAGCCGGTGGGCTAAGAGCCCACCCTGCCGCTTTTATCTCTTCTGCACTTTTCAAAAAGCCCCTGGCCTTCCCGGGGGGTATTATCCCATAAAAATATTAAGTAACAAGTATAAAATATTATATATTTGAAATTTCATGAAATATAATTCTACATTACAGATTGTTAAACACTGATTTGTGCGGAGGAGGGCGAGAGCAGGAGGACATGGAATTTGGCCGTTTTCATATTGACTTTATTGGGGGGAAAATGTATAAGAAATCCGCTCCGGGCCCATAGACTCTACAGAGTCATGCCGATCCGCGTCCTCATATTCCTGCATGATTTTTTGGATGAGTTGTTTGACCGATACGATTTCGCTGCAACGCCAGGCATTACTGCCGGCAAAAGCAAATGCCTGATCCATTTCTCCCTCTGCGGCTCTTGCTAATACTTCTGCAATACAGTACGGCGCTGTCGATGGATTGCATGTTCGAAGACATCGATATTTGCACTTGAAGGGAATCGTATGGCCTTGATTTATCTTTTCTACGAACGCATTCCGGATCACCCTGCCCGGTAATCCCACCGGACTGTTAATCAGAGTAATATCCTCAGGCCGAGCCCCGAGGTAAGTCTGCTTAAACCTGATGTTCGCATCGCATTCTTCGGTGCAAACAAACCGGGTAGCCATCTGTACCCCTGCGGCCCCTGCCCTGAGATAGTGTGCCATTTCGTGTCCTGTAAAAATTCCCCCTGCCGCAATAACCGGAATTGGCTTCGGCAGTTGTCTTGTGAACTGCAGAACATCGGCAATCGTTTCATCTAATGCGGGATTATTCCGCTCAAGCTGCTCCAGACTGTATCCAAGATGGCCGCCGGCCTTCATGCCTTCCACCACCACCGCATCGGGACAGCGATTAAACTCTTTCATCCATTTGCGATGAATGATCTGGAGTGATCGTACCGACGAAACGACCGGTACTAATTGAATATTGGTTCCGGCGGTATAGGCCGGCAAATGCAGGGGCAGCCCGGCTCCGGAAATGATCATGTCTACATTTTCCTGAACACAAACCCTGACCAATGATTCATAATTTGACAAGGCCACCATCGCGTTGACCCCGATGACCCCCGAAGTCCTTTGGCGTGCCTTTCGAATTTCATCCCTTAAGGCAATCCGGTTCACTTCTTCAAAGTCTGCACCCGGAGCATGTTCATAGGCACCCAGGCCCACACTGGCAATCACGCCAGCGCATCCTTCGCTGGCGACCGCAGAAGCGAGATTGGCCCTGGATATTCTCACTCCCATGCCGCCCTGAATGATTGGAGGATTAATGCTAAGATAACCAATCCTAAGAGGAGCTATTTTTTGCATAAAAAAATCCTTTAATAAGGATACTATGATCTTCCCTAACAAGTATGGAAATGGCTGGGGCTGACATATAGAGGACTGTTATTGTCCGGAACAGGTCAATTCGAACCACTCATTAAAGCGGCCGTATCATTTCATTATGCCGCTATCACCAACCCATTATCTTTTATTACCAGATATTTTCAAGTGAATCTTTTTTTCTATGAAAGCTTACTGATTTGTCGATAAACTCAGGCATTGTCCCTTTTTTGTACCAACTTCCGCAGGAGAGTTTACCACATTTGCTATCGTTTACGCTGCTGCCCAGGCCGCCTAAACAGCTTTAACGGGGACCGCCTTGTATCGTCTTTCATGGGTCATTTCACTCCCTTTCCTCTTGCCTGCTGCATCCATCCGTTTTGCATCGTATCATATGCTGTTCGTATCGAGAAAAGGATACGGCTCTACAGGAATGCAACCGGAGCAGGCCGCAACTCATTGATTTGAGATCTGAGATTCTTATGAATGGCTCCTATGCAGACGTGGGGTGAGGTTGGGGTTGAGAGATTGGGGGCTGGTTTTGTTCTTGTTTTTTTGGAGGGTGATTATATGCTATCTTTTAAGGAGAGGGTTTTTGGCGGCTATTTGCCGGCGCGGTGAAATCGGCCGGCAGGACCGATAATATGCCCTATATGAAGGGGTTCAGTCATGGAAGAACGAAGGAAACACGAACGGTATAAGGCCCTTGAGGGGCTGGCGACGGCGATTTGCGCGGAGGACTCCGATCTGCATACGGAGGGTCTGGTGCTGAACATCAGCCGAGGGGGCGCCTATATTTTCGCCGATTCCATTCCTTTCGAGACGGGACAGGTGACGTTTGAACTGAAGGACGGGCGGCATATCCAGCGCCGCTGCCGCCGCATTTATCCCCATCAAACCGGGTCCCGCGGGCAGGCGGTGGCGTTTTTGGAGGCGCTGGACGAGAGCGAGCTGGAGGCGCTGAAGGCACCTGTTTTTGAGTAAGCGGGGCACCGAGCGGCCGGGGCCGTTGTCTTTTTATCCAAACCAGGCGGGAAGCCAGCGAATACAGAGGGCCGCGATGAGGGCGGCGAAGGCGCCGGCGGCCAGGTCATCGGCGAGGATGCCCCAGCCGAGGGGGAGTTTTTCGAGTTTGCGGATGGGCCAGGGCTTGGTGATATCAAAGAGGCGAAAGAGGGCAAAGCCGAGAACGGCCGTATTGCAGATGTTGAGGGGGCGAAGGAGTGTAATGACGAGCATGGTCAGGGCCTGGCCGGCGGTTTCGTCGGCGACGATGCGGCCGGGGTCGCTGTTTCCGGTGGCGGCGATGACGGCGGGGGAAAAGCGGACACAGATCCAACTGAACAGGATGATCAGGGCGGCCATCGCCCAGGGACCGGCCGCGGGATAGAGGTAGCCGAGGACCTGGTAGAGGACTACGGGGGGCAGCGAGCCCCATGTGCCGGGGGCAATCGGGAGTCGGCCGAGGCCGAAACAGGTTGTCAGCCAGTCTTTCATCGTCACCTTTCCAAGGGTTATCACCGGGCGTATCCGGTTTGCTTATTCTACGTTTCTGAAAAGGATTGGGTCTATAATTCTTCGAGCAGAGAGAGGGCGAAGCGGTCTGTCATGCCCGCGATGTAGTCGCAGACGATCCGTTCAAGGCCGTCTTTTTCGATCAGGTTGCGGAAGTACGTGGGCATTCGGCCGGGATTCCGGCAGAGCCCTTCAAAAAGAGACCTGAGCCAGGGTTCGACCTTTTGATCGACCTGTTTGAGCAAGGGATGACGGTAGAGGTTCCGCATCAAGAAGGATTCGAGCTCTTTGAGGTTTCGGTCGGTTTGGCCGCTGAGGGTAATGAGCGGCCGGGGGCCGCGGCAAACGTCGTCGAGGGACCGGACGGCGGCTTCTTCGATGGCTTTTCGGCTGGTTTCGAGGACATCGCTGACGAGGGCGTCGAGGATGGCCTTGGCGGTTCGCGTACGGCGGATGACAAAATCGTCAATCGTCTCGGCGCGTATTTTTTGCTGCGCATCGCGGAAGAGGGTGACGGTTTGGGCCTGGGGTTCTTCGATAAGCCGGGCTCGGATGCCGTCTTCGAGGTCGTGGCAGTTGTAGGCGATGCGGTCGGCCAGGTCGGCGATCTGGCCTTCGAGGGAGCAGCGGCCGGGAGGAAACCGGCAGTCGGCCTGCGGGCAGTCGTAGGGGCTGTGATGGGCGGCCAGGGCGTGGCGTGTTTCGTACATCAGGTTCAGGCCGGGGAAGTCGGGATAGGGATGTTCGAGGAAGTCAACGATGCGCAGGGCCTGGCGGTTGTGCTCGAATCCGCCGGCGCCGCTGAGGAGATTGTTGAGGATTTTTTCGCCGCAGTGGCCGAAGGGGCTGTGGCCGACGTCGTGGGCCAGGCAGACGGCCTCGGTGAGGGATTCGTTGAGATTGAGGGCGCGGGCGAGGGTGCGTCCGATCTGGGCGACTTCGATGCTGTGGGTCAGGCGGGTTCGGTAGTGATCGTTGAGGCCGGTGGTGAAGACCTGGGTTTTGCCTTCGAGGCGGCGGAAGGCGGCGGAGTGGATGACTCGGTCGCGGTCGCGCTCGAATGGGCCGCGATAGGGATGGGGCGGCTCAGGATAGGTTCGGCCGGGGCTGCGGTCTTCGCTGACGGCGTATGGGGCACGGGAGGCGTTCATGTTTGCCGGCCGGGTAAGTGGTGCTGCCGTGAGAGTTCGATCAGCCGGTCGTATAATTCGGTCATGCCCTGGCTGATGACATCGGTGCCGCCGCAGACGGCCATGAAGTTGGTGTCGCCGTCCCAGCGGGGAACCACGTGGATGTGCATGTGTCCGGGCAGGCCGGCGCCGGCGCATCGGCCGAAATTCGCGCCGACGTTGAAACCGTGGGGGCTGATGGCCTCGGAGAGAACCTGCTGGCTGTCGCAGATGAGGTTCATCATGTCCCTCCTCTCCTCGGGGTCGGCTTCCCGGAGGGTGGGGATGTGCCGCAGGGTCGCGATGAGCAGGTGGCCGTTGTTGTAGGGAAAGCGGTTGAAGACGACCAGGCAGCGGCCGGTGCGCCAGAGGACCAGATTGTCGCGGTCCCGCTCGGGGGTTTGGATGTAATCGCAGAGGAAGCAGGGACTTTTTTGTGACAGTCCCTGGATGTAGCGGATGCGCCACGGGGCCCAGAGATTATTGCGCTGCACCGATTTGTCCTTGTCCGGGGTCATTGTCCAGCCGCTCGATTGTGATGGATTGTCGAACCGTCAGGGTCGGGAGACTCTGGCCGAGAGGCAGAATAAAATCGGCACGGGTGACGAGGGTATAGTCCTGGCGGTCCTCCTGAAGAATTCCGTCGGTCAGGTTGTAGACCTGGGTGCCGGAGCCCTCGATGGATTCGTGGCGAAAGTTGCGCAGAACGGAAAAGAGCGATCCCTTGATCTGAAACGATCCCTCGTAGGGCATGGGAAAATTGAGGACGGGTTTTTCGCGCAGTTGGTAGCGGCTGTCAATGACGGCGGTCTTGCGGGTGTCCGTTTCGCTGATTTCCCGGACGGTGTAGGTGGTCACGCGGCTGGGGATGTTTCGGATGGGGGCCGGCCAGGGCATGAACTGCTCGCTCTGCCAGGAGGAGCCCTGCCGGATGCCGGCCAGGGGTTTTGGATTGGAGGCCGAAACATCCCAGAGGGCGTACTGGAAGAAAATCCAGTCGAGGATCATGTCGGGATTTTTGATGTTCTGGTCGGGGCTTGCGCTGGAGACAAAACTCTTGCGTCCGATTTCCTTGAGTAGGGTCTCGAAGGTGCCGAGCTCTTCCACCTGTCCGGTCGGGGAGACCCGGATGGTATAGCTTTTGCCTTTGAGGGATTCCATGGCATCGGCGGCGAGGCCTTTGCCCGAAAAGGAGGTTCTGCTGACGCGGACATCGCGGCAGGTAAATTCGAGGGTGGACAGGCCGTAGGGATCGATCTGAACGGGGCTGATGTCCATGACCATCTCGATGGACTCGGTGGAGGTTTTGGCGTCCTCTTTTTTTCCGTCGGGGCCGGCGGTCAGGAGGATCTCGACCTCCCGTGAGGATACAAACCGGTATCGCAGCGGTGTGCGGGGCTGAAAATCAATGGTCATATAATCGCCGCGCGGGGCCGGGCGACACCCGGCCAGCAGTCCCAGTCCTGTAAGCATAACCGCCGCAAGCAGCAGGTCCGTCCGCTTTGCTATTCTGTCCATGATGTCTCCCGGCTGTTCGTTCAATCGATTCGTTTTCGTTCCACCCGCTGAATGAACCGGATGATGAGGGTGTCCGGCCCCTGTTCGGGCGAGGCACTGGGGTTGCGTTCCTGGGCGATGTAGGAACTGACGAGGGTTTCGTCGTATTCCCGGATTTTTCCGGTGTCCAGGTCCATGACGAGCTTGCCGGTGTATTCGTCTTCGTTGTCGAGCATTTTGGCAAAGATTCCCAGTCCGCCCTGCCCGTCGAGTGTATCCTCGGCGGGCACCGCGCTTTCGGAGGCGGCCATGGTGATGACGGCGGTGCGTTTGTCGTCCTGGGTTTTGATCTCCGAGAGGGTATAGACTTTGCGGAAGGATTTGGAGGAGAGCAGTCCGGGCGGGGAGGGGACGATGCGTTCCCATTCGGCTCCGGGTTTGACCGCGGCCGGGGCGTCGGGCAGGTCCAGAACTTCATGCCGCTTGACGATTTCCTCTTCGGCGAAAAGGCGCTTGGCCAGACGGCCTTCGAGTCCGGGGATGCCCGTGGTTTTGAAACCGCTTGCATCGAGGGCTTCGGCCTTTCCATCGGGGCTGAGGCGGACGGTATAGCTTTGTCCGAGCAGTTTTTTGAGGGGATTGTCCGGCTCGTTGGGCCGGGCGCTGTCGTAGTCGATCTGGACTTCGTTTTGTTTGATCATTTTGCAGGCGAGGTCGCGGATGGTGACGGTCGCGATCGCCCAGCCGTCTTCATCGATGCTGCTGATGGTCTGATCGACCTTCATGCGTACCTCGGTGGTCGTTTCCTCCTCTCGCAGTTTGCTGAGGGCCGGCTGCTCAAACTTGAAATCCTTGGTGACCGTGACGGCGACTTCATAGGTCTCGTCGTCCTGCGGAGTAAACTGCTGAGATACCTGGATGGTTTGTTTCCGCGCCGGCGTCCCGCAGCCGGGGATCGACAGAGCGGTCATTGCGACAGCGAGAACAGTCGTTCCGATGAGTACTGAGCGATGCATTGGGCTCTCCCTTCAATATGGACATTCCGTTTTCATTTCATCCTTAAACTGCCTAAGAAATGGCCATTATAGACCCGCCGAGCGGGCTTGACAACAGGAAATTCGTCGGAGAAAGAAAAATTATGGGGAAAATGGAAATAGAATAAACAGTTTTGCCGGATGGAGCGGGTTGATTTTTCGATTTTCGGGTATCGGGCGTTAATTCCGGTTGTTATAATGCCGGTTTTGGAAACGAAACGAACAGACAGTATTTGCTTGCGGGAGAATTGGTATGAACAGCGACAGGGTCAAAAAAGGATTTCAACGGGCGCCGCATCGGGGTCTTTTGCGGGCCTGCGGGCTGAAGGACAGCGAACTGGATAAGCCGTTTATCGCCGTTGCAAATAGTTACTGTGATATCGTGCCGGGACATGTGCATCTGCATGAGGTGGCCCAGGCGGTCAAGGCGGCGATTCGTCAGGCCGGGGGCGTGCCGTTTGAATTCAATACGATTGCCGTCTGCGACGGGATCGCGATGGGGCATACGGGGATGAAATATTCGCTGGCGTCGCGGGAAATCATCGCCGACGCGGTGGAAACGATGATTCGTGCCCATTGCTTTGACGGGATGGTCTGCATCCCGAATTGCGATAAAGTGGTGCCGGGGATGCTGATGGCCACGATGCGGCTGAATATTCCGACGCTGTTTGTCTCCGGGGGGCCGATGATGGCGGGCAAGACAAAAGACGGAAAGACGACGGATTTAATCAGCATTTTTGAGGGGGTCGCTGAGTTTAAGATGGGTAAGATAAGCGAGGATCGTCTGTATGAACTGGAATGTTCGGGTTGTCCTACGCAGGGAAGCTGTTCGGGGATGTTTACGGCCAACAGCATGAACTGTCTTTGTGAGGCCATTGGAATGGCCCTGCCGGGGAATGGTACGATTCCGGCGGTGGACCCGCGGCGGATGGAACTGTATCAGCAGGCCGGTCGGCGTGTGGTGGAACTGGTCAAAGAGGATCTGCGGCCGAAGGCGATTGTGACGGAAAAAGCCATTGATAATGCCTTTGTGCTGGATATGGCGATGGGCGGCTCGACCAATACGGTGCTGCATACGCTGGCCCTGGCCAGCGAGGCGAAAATCGCCTATGACCTGGACCGGATTAACCGGATCAGCGAAAAATGCCCGAACATCTGCAAGGTTTCTCCGTCGAGCCATTGGCATGTGGAGGATGTGAACGCGGCCGGGGGCATCAGCGCGATCTTGAAGGAAATCAGCAAGTCGGACGGCCTGCTGCATACGGACTGCATGACGGTATCGGGGGTGACGCTGGGCGAGCGGATCGGCAATGCGGAGATCAAAAACCCCGACTGCATCCATCCGCTGGAGAAGGCCTATTCGAAGACCGGCGGGCTGTCGATTCTGCGGGGCAACCTGGCGCCGCAGGGGTGCGTGGTCAAGACGGCGGGGGTTTCGGAAAAGATGCTCCGGCATACCGGCCCGGCGGTGATCTTTGAAAGCCAGGAGGAGGCCTGCGAGGGCATCCTGGAGGGGAAGGTCAAGGCCGGCGACGTGGTGGTGATTCGGTATGAAGGGCCCAAGGGCGGGCCGGGTATGCAGGAGATGCTTTCACCGACGAGCTATATCATGGGGGCCGGGCTGGGCGAATCGGTGGCGCTGATTACGGACGGCCGGTTTTCGGGCGGGACGCGCGGGGCGTGCATCGGGCACATCAGCCCGGAGGCGGCCGTGGGCGGACCGATCGGACTGATTCGCCAAGGGGATATGATTGAAGTGGACATTCCCAATCATCGCCTGCGTGTGGACCTGACGGAGGAGCAATTGGCCGAGCGGAAGAAAGCATGGAGACCGCCGGCGCCCCGGATTACCGAGGGATGCCTGGCTAAATACGCCTCGATGGCCACCAGCGCGGATACGGGGGCGGTTTTGAAGTGGGATTAAAGATCGATTTATTGAACCCCTTACGGGGTTCTTGAAGGGGGGGACGGCGGGGTCCACGGGTTTCGGCCTTCGGCCTTCACCCGCGGCTATTGCTATTCAATCCCTTGCGGGATTGGGAGTGGCTGTGAATGCGGGTGTTGCCGCTGAGTTATTATGGGATTGATTATAAAGGCGAAGGATGCTGTTTGAGTCCTTGCGGGATTGGTTGAGGCAGAATTATGGCATGGTACAAAGGGAATCATCGTTGATGGAAAAAAGAAATCATTTATGGTATTCGTGCGGTCTGTCTTTTGAGTGCCTTGGGTGCGGCAACTGCTGCGCGGGGCCGGATGAGGGGTATATCTGGATCCGCCGCGGGGAGATTGAATCGGCGGCGGCGTTTTTGAAGATGAGCGAAGGGGCGTTTCGGAAAAAATTTCTGCGTCGGATCGGCCTTCGTCACAGTCTCATCGAGCACCCGGCGACCAAGGACTGTATCTTTCTGACGGATTTGGGCGGGGGCAAGCGGGGCTGCGCGATTTACCCGGTTCGGCCGACGCAGTGCCGGACGTGGCCGTTCTGGACGGAGAATCTTCGGTCGCCGGATACCTGGAATACGGCGGGGCTGAAATGCCCCGGAATCAATCGTGGTCCTGTTTTTCCGATTGAAGACATTGAACAGCGACGAACCCAAAAATAACATCGGCCTGAGAGAGAGCCGACTGCCGATTCTGCGGGACGTTCGCCGGATTTATGAGCGGCTGGATGCGCGGATCGCGGCGGAGCTGAAACCGGCCTGCCGAATCTGCGGAGTCTGCTGCGACTTTGACGGCTACGGCCACCGGCTGTATGTGAGCACACCGGAGCTTTTGTATTTTCTGAGCCACCTGGACAAAGAATTGCGGTTTATGACCGACGGGGTTTGCCCGTACCTGGAGGAGGGCCGGTGCGGGGCGTACCGGTTTCGATTTGCGGCCTGCCGTATTTTCTGCTGCACAACAGAGAGCCGGAAGCAGCACGAACTGAGCGAGGAGGTTGTCGGGCAGTTCAGGCGAATTTGTGAAAAATACAATTTGCCTTATCGGTATCTTGATTTACAATATGCCCTGAGCCGGCCGGAGTTGTGGATCGGTTAGCCCGGTTAAAATCGTTTTGGGCCCAACACATTGGGAGAAGCGGCCCCGCGTTTTGATAGAACCGTATCCATGAGAAAACGAAAGGAGACGAAGATGGAGGCACATGCCCTGCGAGGAGGAACGCAACACACTCGAAAAATGCCCGGCGGAGGCGCCCTGCTATGGGTGATTCTTCTGGGGATCCTTGTGGTCGGCGTCATTACGGTCGGCCAGAAATTTCTGGGCTGGGGCTCGCCGGGAGATCCGGATGAATGCCCGTGGCTGGAAACGGATCGAATTGTCGGATTCGGGGGTTCCGTTGCCCTGCCCGCGGCCCCGAAACCCGATCTGAAGAAGTGGAGCAGTTTTCGCGTCAGCGCCCTTTGCGAGGGTCAGCCGCAGGGCCATTTGCAGGTGGAGATCAGCGAGGAAGGACTTGTGACCGGAGGATGGAAAGCCGAGTATGAAGAGAACAAAAGAACGTATACCTTTGACGCAGGTTTTGCCGGCAACGTGGATGTAAGCAAGACCTATGTCGATGCAAGCGGCCACGAGGATCCTTCCCAGCTTTATCTCATCGCACAGGGACGATATACCAAACAGGCCTACAGCAAATCGGCCTTCAGCGGCGTGGGCGGCGGAGAGGCGTACCTGACCGGCTGGCTGGGTCCGGACGGCAAAGGGCACGGGAAAATCACCCTCGTCTTTGACAAGAAAGTGACCAAACTGCTGACCTGGGAGCGTTAGGCGGATTGCTCCCTGCACAAAACTGACTGATGGGGCGAAGGGGTCCCGGAAAGGAGTCCGTGCCGGCCGCTGAAACAGAAACGATCCAGCGGCACGCGCGGGATTTCTACGATCCGTCTGTCCGGAACCGTTTTGAACCCGCACTTCCATGAATATTCCCTTGCCGAATTCCTCAATAATTTTCATTTCTCACAGTGAACAACTCATTTATAATGACAGAGTCTAAGACAGCATCAGGGATTCACTGGAATTGATCCGGGTTATGCAGTTCCCCCGGTTGTCGGGGTTTCTGTGTATTACATGTTACCCATTTTATCCTAAAGGAGTTAAACAATGGGACTCTGGAAAGAATTTAAGACATTTGCAATGCGCGGGAATGTAATGGACATGGCAATCGGTATCATTATTGGGGGAGCATTCGGTAAAATCATCGCTTCCCTGGTTAATGATGTCCTGATGCCGCCGATCGGGATGCTGCTGGGGAATATGGATTTTTCAAATATGAGCATCGTGCTGAAGAAGGAAACCCTGGATGCGGCAGGCAGCACGGTTCCAGCGGTGACAATCGGTTACGGGATGTTTATCAATACCCTCATCAATTTCATCATTATCGCCCTTGCGATCTTCGCGGTTGTCAAGATGATGAATCTGGCGAAGAAGAAAGAGGAAGCGGCCCCGGCTGCTCCGCCCGCCCCAACCAAAGAAGAAACACTTCTGGCGGAGATTCGGGATATCCTGAAAACCAAATAGGATCTTCCCGGAACTGTACTGTGTGTTCCTTGGGGCCCAGAGGCACCGGATTCTTATTCGACGGTGACGCTCTTGGCCAGGTTGCGGGGCTTGTCCACATCGTGTCCGCGCAGGACGGCGGCGTGGTAGGCCAGTATCTGCAGGGGCACGACCGTCAGCAGCGGCTGAAGCTGGTCGCAGGTTTCCGGCACGGTAATCAGGTGGTCGGCGTAGGGCTTGATGTGTTCATCGCCTTCGGTGGCGACGACAATGGTTTTTCCGCCCCGGGCGCGGACCTCCTCAATATTGCCGATGATTTTTTCGTATTGCGAGCAGCGTGTGGCGACGAAAACGGCCGGCATGCGGTCGGTAATGAGGGCGATGGGGCCGTGCTTCATCTCGGCGGCGGGCAGTCCCTCGGCGTGGATGTAGCTGATTTCCTTGAGTTTCAGGGCGCCTTCGAGAGCGACGGGGTAATTGAATCCGCGGCCGAGAAACAGCCAGTTTTCGTGGTCCTTGTTGGCCTGAGCGATCTGGCGGATGTAATCGGTCTGGGCCAGGATCCGCTTGATCTTGGCCGGAATTTCCATCAGTTCCCGGAGCAGGGACTGGACGGCGTCGGTGCTGAGATGGCGGCGGCGGCCCAGTTCGATGGCCAGCATTGACAGGACGGCAACCTGCGCGGTAAAGGCCTTGGTGCTGGCCACGCCGATTTCGGGTCCGACGCGCAGATACACGCCGGCATCGGTCAGCCGGGCAATGGAGGAACCGACCACGTTGACGACGCCGAGAACCAGGGCTCCTCGGTCGCGGGCCTGCTCGATGGCCGCGAGGGTATCGGCTGTTTCGCCGGACTGGCTGATGGCGATGACGACCGTGCCTTCTTCGAGGATCGGGTTGCGGTAGCGGAATTCGCTGGCGTATTCGACCTCGGCGGGGATGCGGGCAAGCTGCTCAAAGAGAAACTCCCCGACCAGGCCGGCGTGCCAGGCCGTTCCGCAGGCGGTCAGGATAATCCGCTTGGTGCGGGTCAGTTCGCGAAGATATTGCGAGACGCCGCCGAGGATGATCCGCCCGTTCTTGACATCGACGCGGCCGTTGAGGCAGGTTTCAAGCGAGACGGGCTGCTCGGCGATTTCCTTCTGCATGTAATGGTCAAATCCCTCCAGCTCGATCTGATCCAGAGAGATTTCGATTTCTTTGAGTTCTTTTTGGACCTCTTTGTTGGTGATGGTTTTGGTGTAGAACCCATCGGAGTCGATGATGGCCATTTCGCCGTCGGACAGGTAGATGGCCTGTGTGGTATGCTGGACGATGGCCGAGGCGTCGGAGGCGATGATGTATTCATTTTTGCCGACTCCGAGGATCAGGGGGCTGCCCTTTTTTACGCCGATCATCATATCGGGGCAGTCCACGCAGAGAATGGCCATGCCGTAGGTGCCGTAGATTTCGCTGAGGGCCTGCTGCACGGCCCATTCGAAGCGGTTGCAGTCTTTGGGAGCGAAGCGGCCGTTTCGGTCCTGATTTTTGTCATAGAAATAGCCGATCAGGTTGGCGACAACCTCGGTATCGGTTTCGCTCTGAAAGGCGCATCCTTCCTTGATGAGCCATTTTTTGAGGGTGGCGTAGTTTTCGATGATGCCGTTATGGACCAGTGCGATTTTGCCGGTGTAATCCACATGGGGGTGGGCGTTGATCTGGTTTGGCTGGCCGTGGGTGGCCCAGCGGGTATGGCCGATGCCGACAGTGGAATCGGATTCGTATTCGGGCAAATTCTCCTCGAGGGCGCTGATGCGGCCGGGAGTCTTGGTGATGTTAAAGGCACCTTTTTCGAGCAGCGCCACCCCCGCCGAGTCGTAGCCGCGATATTCAAGACGTTTAAGCCCTTCAATTAAAATGGGCTGAGCGTGTTTTCTACCGAAATAAGCAACAATTCCGCACATAAGAACATCCTCTGATTGAATTATAAGTTTGATTTATTATCGGCCAATCCTCGTCTGCTGTAAAGTTAAAATATACAGGAGAAAAACAGCATTTTTTGGAAAAAAAGGCAAAACTCAATAATATTCTTAAAAAAGCACTTGAAAAGTTAGGATTAACTAACTATATTTAATGTACCTAATTTTTGAGACGTATATGACCTCAGGAAAAATTGAAAAACTCAGCGCCTCTCTGGAGGATTATCTGGAGGCGATTTTTAACCTGCTATCGGGGAAAACGGTGGCGCGAAGCAAGGATATTGCTGAAACCCTGGGGGTGACACGGGCCTCTGTGACGGGGGCACTTCGAAATCTGGCCCAAAAGGGTCTGATTCATTATAAACCCTATGGATATGTGACATTAACGGAACAAGGGAACCGTCTGGCTTCCCGTGTGGCGCGGCGACACGCGGTGCTGCATTCCTTTTTTTCGGACATTTTGGGACTGGAAGAAGGGATTTCTCAGGAGGCGGCCTGCCGGGCGGAGCATTTGCTGGGGCCGGAGATCATCAATCGACTGACGGTTTTTATGGAGTTTGTGACTCGGCCGGATACCGAGGGAAAAGATGTTGCCGCGGAGTTTGAGGCGTTCTGCCGGGACGGCGGCCAGGACTTTCAAGGAAACCACACATCCGGGACGGCCGGTAAGGGATACAACGATGAACACAAAATCAAGCGCTGAACAAATCCTGTTTCCGCTGTCTAAGGTGCCGGCCGGCCGTACGGTTCGGCTGGTCAGCGTAGAGGCCGGCGAGGGCCTCAAGAGCCGCCTGGCGGCGATGGGGCTGCTTTCCAACGTGAGTGTTTACGTGATGCGGAATGATTTCTGCGGGCAATTGATCGTGCGGGTGAAAAATACGAAGGTGGTTCTCGGACGCGGCATGTCGCAGAAAGTGCTGGTTCGGTCCATTTCGTAACGGTCGGATGGAAAAGACAACGGAAAAAGAGGGTTCTGTGAAACAAGAGATTCTGGTTGCCCTGGTCGGCAATCCGAACAGCGGAAAGACCACGGTCTTTAACGCGCTGACGGGCACCCGCCAGCATGTGGCCAATTATCCCGGGGTAACCGTGGAACAGAAAGAGGGCTTCCGCCGGGTTGGAGAGCAGCGGCTTCGTATCGTGGATCTGCCGGGGACGTACAGTTTAACGGCCTACTCCGAGGAGGAACTGGTCGCGCGTCATTTTATTCTCGATTCCCATCCGGATGTTGTCGTGGATATTCTTGACGCGTCAAACCTTGAACGAAACCTGTACCTGGCCTCGCAACTGATTGAGATGAAGGCCCCGCTTGTGCTGGCGTTTAATATGAGCGATATTGCCAGACAGCGAGGGCTGGAATTTGACCTGGGCCAGTTGAGTGTTCTGCTGGGGGCGCCGATTGTTCCGCTTGTGGCCAGCAAAAAGCAGGGGATTGAGGACTTGCTCAAGACAATCCTTGAGGTTGCCGACTCGCCGTCTCCCTCAAAGGTCCGCATTCATTACGGGCATGAGATCGAAACGGAACTGGAAAAACTGTCGGCGGCGCTGGATGCGGACAGTCCGGCAGCCGTCAAATACGGACGCCGATGGGCGGCTCTTAAACTGCTGGAGGGGGATCCGGAAATTTTAAACGAGTCGTTATCCGACGATCTGAAGCAGACGCTGGAGCGCAGCCGGAGTCACCTGGAAACGATCTTTGCCGATTCGCCGGATATTTTGATCGCTGACCGGCGCTACGGGTTTATTTCGGGGGCCTGCCAGGAGGCGGTTCGTGATACGGTGGAGGTGCGGCATGACATCAGCGATAAAATTGACGCGCTCCTGACGCACCGGTATCTGGGGCTGCCGATTTTCGCGGGGATGA